>SFCY01000161.1 GCA_004558865.1 Bacteroidales bacterium | reverse complement strand
GTTTTGAATCCCGATATCTTGCAGAACCTTTTCGATAAGCCAAATGAGCAGAGCCAAGCTCGCTTGAGCTCTGCCATGGCGAGAAAAGGTGGGCGCTGGCCCAACCTTTTCGATAAGCCAAATGAGCAGAGCCAAGCTTGCTTGAGCTCTGCCATGGCGAGAAAAGGTGGACACAGGACACAATACGCCGCGACCTAATTTATAGAACCAGCCTTAAGAACCGAACTTTACTTATCTTCGGTTTTTTCTTCTTCTTTGATGTCTTCCTCTTTGTTGGCCGTGTCGATGGCCTTGATCTTGTCGTAGAGCAGCTTGGCGTCGTCTTTGAGCTTCTGCACCTTGCGGTTCATTTCGTCAATCAGGCTGTTGCCTTTCTTGCTGCTGGCGTTGAGGAAGCCCAAGTTGTTCTCGTATGTGTTGATTTCAGCCTTGAGCTGCTCGTAGCGGCGGAAGAGGCGTGCGCGCTCGTTGTCGATGGCATCCTCTCCCTGCTTGGCCATGTTCTTCAGATTGCTCTTGAAGTTGTCGAGCTTGCGGCGTGCCACGGATATGTTGAGCTCGGTGTTCAGACGATCCAAGATGTCGTGGAACTCCTTGTACACCTTGTCTTTCTCCTTGAAGGGAACGTGGCCCACAGCATTGTACTCGTCGATGAGCTCCATCACCTTGTCCTGGGCGTCGGCCTCAGTCTTGTCGGCAATCTCCTTGAGCTGCGCGATGATGCCGCGCTTCTTCTCCAGGTTGGTCCTCTCCTCATTGTGCACGCCGTTGGTGGCGGTGTTGCGAGCCTCAAAGAAGTGGTTGCAGGCCGTGAGGAACTCGCTCCACAGCTTGTCGCCAATCTTCTTGGGCACGGGGCCGATGGTTTTCCACTCCTTTTGCAGGGCGATGAGCTTGTCGGAAGTTGACTTCCAATCCGTGGAGTCGGTCAGCGACAGTGCCTTCTCCACGAGGGCCTTCTTCTTGCCCACATTCTCATAGAGCAATGCCTTGCGCTCCTTGAAGTATTCGGCCTTACGGCCGAAGAAGTCGTCGCATGCGGCGCGGAAGCGCTCGAAAATCTTCACGTTCATTTTCTGCGGTGCGAAGCCGATGGTCTTCCATTCCTTCTGCACCTCGATGATTTCCTTGGTGTGGCGGTCCCAGTCGGCCGAGCCCTTGTTCTCCTCCTTGGCGATGGCCTCCACCTTCTCGCAGAGGGCCGTCTTGCGCACGAGGTTGTCCTCCTCTTTGGCGCGGAGCTCGTCGAAGTGCTGTTGGTGCCGCTTGTTGATGACAGTGGATGCGGCCTTGAAGCGGTTCCATATTTCCTCGCGCTTGTCTTTGGCCACGGGGCCGGTCTCGCGGAACTGCTGGTGGAGTTCCTGCAGCTGGTGGAAGGCGCTGATGACATCCTCCTCGCCGGCGAGTTTCTCAGCCTCCTCGCAGAGGCGCGTCTTCTTCTCCAAGTTCTTCTTGAAGTCGTATTCACGGGCCTCGCGGTTGAGGTTGAGCAGGTCGTAGAACTGCTCCACGTAGAGCTGGTAGTTGCGCCAGAGCTCATTGGCCTTTTCGGCCGGCACGGCTTTTATCTCCTTCCATTCCTGCTGCAGGGCCTTGAAGTCGTTGTAACTCTTGTTGGCCTGTTCGGGCGAAGTTGCCATGGCCTTGATTTTCTCAATGATGTCGAGCTTCTTCTGCAGGTTTTCCTGTTTCTCGGCCTCCTGCTGCTGGAATATCTTGGCCCGCTTCTCTTTGATGATGGTCATCTCAGCCTTGAAAGCCTCCTCGTCCTCATCGGGCAGCACCTGATACTTGTCGGGGTCGCCTCCGTTGTCGAGGTATTCTTTTTGCTGTTTCTCGCGCTCGGCGATGTGCAGTTTGTAGAACATCGTCTTCAGGTGGTCCACCTCGTCTTTGTCGGGGTTGTCCACCTCTTGTGCGATTTGGCGCGCACGCTCGAGCACTTCTTTCTTGGTCTTGTAGACCTTTTGGGCAAGGTCTCCATCTTTCGGCCCTTCATCCTCTTCAACGGGGGCGTTGTCCCCGGCATTGTCTTGCTGGGGCGTGGCATTGTCGGCAGCGGCCGAGTCCGTTTGAGCTTCTGGAGCCGACTTCACTTCCTCGGTGGCGTTGGCCTCCGTGGTGTTGGCTGTTTCCGTTGTTTGGGTTTCAGAAGCATCGTTCACAGGCTTCTGCTCGTCCAATGTTCCCTGATTCAGGGCGTTCTCTTGAGAGTCCATCATTTAACCTTTTAGTTATGATATATGTTTCCAAATGGCGGCAAAATGGATGTCGCCACCTTATTCGTTGCAAATCTAAGCAAAAAAAACCGAATTACGCACTAAAAATCAATTTTTTTTTCATTTGCGTGATTATAGCAGCCTTTTTAGGCGCAGAATCCACCAACTTATGCCGCTCACGAATACCGAGATGGTCAGGGCGATGAGGAATCCCCAGGGATTGGTCTCCATGCCGTTGATGAGGTTCATGCCGAAGAGCGATGCGATGAGCGTGGGAAACATCATGATGATCGACACAGAGGTGAGGGTACGCATCACGGTGTTCATGTTGTTGTTGATGATGCTGGAGTAGGTGTCCATGGTGGATTCCAGGATGTCGGAATAGATGTTTGTGGTCTCCCTCGCCTGCGTCATCTCGATGTTGACGTCCTCGATGAGGTCGGCGTCGAGTTCATCCACCTGCAATTTGAACTTCAGCTTCGAGAGCAGGTTCTCGTTGCCCCGGATGGACGTGATGAAGTAGGTGAGCGAGTCTTGCAGTCGGCTCAGTCCGATGAGGCTCTCGTTGTTGACCTCGTGGTCGAGGTTGTGCTTGGCCTTCTCGATGAGTGCGTTGATTTGCTTGAGCCGTTTCAGGTACCACACAGCGCTGCTGTAGAAGAGTCGGAAGATCATGTCCACATAGTCGGTGAAGCCCACTCCGCGTTTCTGCTGGTAGCTCACGAAGTCGATCATCATGTTGGTCTCGAAAAAGCACACGGTGATGGTCACGTCGCGCTTGTGGATGATGCCCAAGGGCACTGTGGTGTAGGGGGTTCGGGAGCGGATTTCCTTCACGTAGGGTATGCGCAGGATGATGAGCATCCAGCCGTCGTCGTATTCGTAGCGGGCACGCTCGTCGGTATCGCTGATGTCGGAAAGGAAATAGTCGGGTATGTGATACCTCTCCTCCAGTTCTCGTTGGTCCTCATCGCTTGGGCAGGTCACTTGAATCCAGCAGTTGGGCTGCCACTCCTTGAGGGCAGTCAACTTTTCGTTGATGTTCCAGTATGTTCTCATTTTGCTAATCTCCAAAGACAAGTCAACAATGTGGGGATTAGCCTCTTAGGCTCATCCTCACGCTCTCTTCTTGTCGGTTTCCGCGTGATAGTCGTCCATTTGTTTTGTTGATGTTGATTCTTGTGATGCAAAAGTAAGAAAAATAAAATAACCCGCCAAGTTTTTCCCTGGTTTTTGGCCATGCGCAGGAAGAAAAAATGAATCCGCCCTGGTGTAATTCATCATCTATAATTCATAATGGGCATCCGCCGTGCTTGTAAGGATAAGGCGATGAATGCAGCTTTCCCTCCCACTCTCCCACATCTGCGTAGAGCGAAAGGCGCAATCACCCAATTGTTGGGGACGTGAGCCTACACCTAACCCAAAGGCTCACCCCTAACCCAAAGACCCACCCCTACCCCCCCTTCCTCCGAAGGGAGGGGAATAATCGGTTCAATGGATATTTTCCGTGGATTGGATATGTTGTTTCATTTCGTATAGTCCTGACTTCGCCAATGAGTAAATGGTAATAGAAAATCATGGACAGGC
>SFCY01000160.1 GCA_004558865.1 Bacteroidales bacterium | reverse complement strand
CTCATCGGTCGTGTAGCCCGCTACACTCCCTCTTCAACTTACGTTTTGAGTCCCGATAGCTTGCAGAATACGACTCGACCTAATTTATAGAACCAGCCTAAAATCAATCCTGAGGTTGTCCCCAGGATTGTTGTTGTCTGTCATTTATGCTGCCGGAACAGCCAGTCGCGTATGGCCCGGAAGCCATAGGCCACGCGCCAGGTGTCGAAATGCGAACCCGACGTCAGGTGGGAATAGTGGATATTCCCACCTTGCGAGAGCAGCGCGGCCGTCGCCGCGTCACGCTCCTCGTCGGTAGCTGTCAAGGGCCATTCGGCTGTGGCGGCCACCCCTCCATGCTGCTGCCACTCGGCGATGGCCTCCTCAGCGCCCTCCTTCGACTTTCCCGAGCTGGAGACGAGCCACAGCGGCTTCTTCGACATCGAGGCAAGGTCGCTGGCACGCCAGTGCCCGGCAACGAGATAACCGGCGGCAAAGAGCGAGGGATACTTCGACATGAGCAGATAGGTCATCATGCAACCCATCGACTGCCCAGTGATGTAGACGCGTGCGGTGTCTACAGGATAGCGCACGAGGAGGTCCCGGATGAGATCTGCCGTCGACTCCGCAGCACTTGTCTGATGATAGTCGTCGTCCACCACCACCTCGTCAAACTGCGGTGCCACGACGATACACGGATGCTTGGCCTGCTCCTCGGGTGTCGCCCAGACCACGGCACCGAGGCCCTGACGCAGCGTGTAGGTGTCTTCCTGACCGGCGCAGCTGGCGTCGTGCAGGAATACGACTAACGGATATTTCCGCGAAGCGTCGGTTCCCGTTGACGGCACGAAGAGGTTGTAGCGCAGCGAGTCGCCCGTCTTACTGTCGCGGTATACCTTCTGTTTGAAATCGTCGACGACCAGTGTGCCAGCCATCGTGTTTCTGAGCAGCAGCCGCTCGGTGTAGGTCTTGCCGTCAGTAGTCTTCACCGGCTCTATCTGTCGGAATACAACCGTGGTGGGATAGGGGTTGTCCTTACGCTCGGGCTTGCTGCCGGCGGCAATCGTGGGTATGGCATGCTGCTGCTCGTCGCGCGTCCCGGTCTTGGCAGCGTCCGTGGCGGTGGTGGCGCTCTTAGCCGAGGTGTTTGTGTTGTCGAGATAGAGCGTGTTCTTCAGCACGATGATGACATTGTTGCCTTGGTCAGCCTTTCCGTCGGGTGTCTCGCTGCTGCTGGTGAAGGCGTCTGCCACCACGTGGTTCTCCACTTCATAGCTGTTCTTGTTCACGGTAGCGCCGTCGATGGCGTGGTCGTAGCGCACGAGGATATAATCCACCTTCTGCCCGTCGCCGTAGACGCGGCTCACCGACTTGGAGGCCATGACATGACTGATGTTCAGAAACCCGTTGAAAGCCTTGGGCGCGTCGGTGACAAACACGGTAACGCCCTGGGCGCGCAATCTGCCATAGACGGCGTAGACGCTGTTGTGCGGCACCTGCTCATGCTCGATGGACATCTTCCAGGTGGCAGCGGTCCTTCTGGGGACTTTATCCAACCGGAAAAATTCGGTCCCGGTATCCGTCTGCCTCACCAAGGCGTCAATCTCCTTCTTGTAGTCGTTGTAGTTGCTGACCGTGACGAGAATCTTCCCCTTGCAGAAGCGCAGGGCCTCCTCAAGGGTAGGGATGCGCAGGGGCGTAGGGTTGCCATGGTACTCTTTGAGGGTGAGCTCCCGTATCTCTGCCAACGTCAGGTCTGCCACGCGTCCTTTGCCGTTGGTCATGCGGTCCACGGTCTCGTCGGCCATGAGCACGAGTGAGTCGTCGCGGGTCTTTCTCACGTCGATCGCCACGGCAGCACAACCCTTCTCAATGGCTTTCTGTATGGCGTGGAGCGAGTTCTCGGCCGTACCATGCCAGTCGCCACGATGTGCGACGACCATCACGGTGGTGTCTTTCTTGTCGAAGAGCTGCTTGCGCAGGTCCGCGGTGTTATAGTTGCTCTCCACAGCGTAGTTGACGGTGAAGTCTACTTTGGGTTGCTGT
This sequence comes from Bacteroidales bacterium, assembly GCA_004558865.1. Lineage (GTDB taxonomy): Bacteria > Bacteroidota > Bacteroidia > Bacteroidales > Bacteroidaceae > Prevotella. The sequence goes on along the minus strand of SFCY01000160.1, from coordinate 1,882 downwards.
GCGGGTTTCTGTAGCTGATCGGCCTTGCTCTGCTGCGCGGCAAAAGCGATGATGCATGCGCCCAGCAAGGCGCAGACAATCTTGAATCGTCTCATAGTCGGTATGCTTATTTATTGTCTTATCTGCGTTGCTCAAACAGCCAGTCTCTGATGCCGGCGAAGGTGTAGGCCACACGCCACGTGCCGTTGTGCCAGCCACCCTGCAGATGGGAGTAACGGATCGTGACGGGCTTGCTGCGGAGCGCCTCTATCTCTTGCGCCCGCGCCACTTCTGTCGTGTCGAGGGGCCAGGCAGCGGAGTCGGTCTTGGCACCTAAGGAACTCCACAACTTCAGAGCTGCGGCAGCCCCTGCGGAACTCTTAGCGTCGCCGGTGCTGGTGATGAGCCACAACGGCTTCTTCGCCATCGGGGCAATGACCTTCGGATTCCACTGTCCGGCGACGAGCATGCCGGCGGCGAACTCATCGGGATGGGTGGACATGAGCAGATAGCTCATCATGCAACCCATCGACTGGCCGGTGGTGTAAACGCGGTCGGCATCGATGCTGTACTGACTCTTGATAGAGTCGAGCAGGTCGATGGTCGTCTCAGCGCTGGGGGTGACACGGAAACTGTCGTCGACGACAATCTCGTCATACTGTGGGGCAAGGACAAAGCAGGGGTGCTTGGCCTGGTCGCGCGGCGAGGCCCACACCGTAGCGCCATTGCCCTGGAGCAGGGTGTAGTTGTCGGTTTGGTTGGCTCCGCTGGCATCATGCATGAACAACACCAGGGGATAGCGTTTGGAGGCGTCGTAGTTTTGGGGGACGAAGAGGTTGTACCGAAGCGTCACGCCGGTCTTGTCGTCCTTGAAAGTGAGCTGTTTGAAATCGTCGGCGATGAGCGTGCGGCTCTTGTCGCTCGTCAGCGTAGCGCCCGCTTTGTAGGTCTTGCCGGTTGTCGTCTTGATGGCCTTGACCTGCGTCAGCGTAGCCGTGATGGGGAAGGGATTGCTCTCTCGCGTGGGGCGGTTGCCGGCGGTGATGCCTCCGGCGGGACCACCGCCCTGCCCCTTGTCTTTCGGATCGTCCGCCTTGTCGTTGTCTTTCTTCATGTCAGGACCGAAGTCGGGCGTGAGCGATACCGTGGTCTTGAGCTCAACAATGACGAAGCGGCCCTTGCGCGGCGAACGGGACTTCATCGCCTCGGAATTGGTATAGACGCGCTTCACCGTGCGTCCGTCAACGGTGTAGGATGCTGTGGAAAGGCTGCTGCTGAGGATGGGAGCATCGTACTCGATGGCCACGGCTGTGGTCTTGGCACCATCGCCGAGCACCTCGCCGATAGCCGTCACATGCTTGACATGACTCGTAGCCGCTATCATGGCGACGGCTACCAACAGCAGACAAAATACTGAAACAAATTTCTTCATAATAACCTATACTTTTATATTATAAAAACTTACGATCATCCGTCACGGATAATTTTGGAGCTGCTTCATGCCTCTGTGATAAAAGCATAGGTTCCTACCAGGACCATGGGTGTCGTGGCAGCCCTTGCATCTTACATCGCAAGAGTGCCAAAACATCTGCAAAATTACGAAGTCTTTTTGTAATCCCTCGGTTTTGATGCATTTTTTTAGTTTTTTCTCCCTGCCTTGCGATAAATTAAGGTCGGTTCTAAAAATTAGGTCGAGGCGTATTGGCCTATCGCCCACCTTTTCTCGCCATGGCAGAGTCCAAGCAAGCTTGGCTCTGCTCATTTGGCTTATCGAAAAGGTTCTGCCAGCTATCGGGACTCAAACCGTAAGTTGAAGAGGGAGTGTAGCGGGCTACACGACCGATGAGACTTGACGTTTTGAGACCGATAGATGCAGAAGACGACCGAAATAACATATATACAT
>SFCY01000159.1 GCA_004558865.1 Bacteroidales bacterium | reverse complement strand
GAATGGAAAAGCAGTCCATTCTACTCCCCGCCACATCTGACGGCTCCCCCGACTATGCCTATATGGAGGAGTACATGCGCAGCGTAGAGAAAGGGCTGTTGGGCAAGTATAGCCAATATATAGCCAACCGCGAAATGGGGGGGTAGCAGATAATGGTCAAGATTTCAAAAACCTTAAGTGGAAGGCTTTCAAGATAGAGGAACTTTTTAAGATAAAATCGGGACATGATATTTATCAAAAAGAAAGGACCGAAGGAGAAACACCATATGTTTCAGCTACGGCAACTCAAAATGGAATAGGCTATTTTGTGGGTAATAGCAACGAAACACTTGAAGAAGGCTGCTTATCCGTAAACAGAAACGGTTCAGTTGGCTACGCTTTCTACCATCCCTATAAGGCCTTGTTTGGCAATGACACTAGAAAACTAGTTCCTTATTGCAAGAACAAATATGTATGTCTATTTATGGCCAAATCCATAACGTTGCAAAAAGACAAATACGGATATGGATTAAAAATGGGAACCGGCCGCTTGAAAAAGCAGTCCATTCTCCTCCCCGCTAATTCCGATGGTTCACCCGACTATGCTTTCATGGAACGCTTCATGAAAACACAGGAGGTGAAACTAATGGAATTGTATGTAAACAACAAACTGAAACGATGCCAGTTTGAATGAAAATGATGATACAAAGATTATATGAATGTTTTAGACTTGTTGTTTCCAACATGGCTTGAAGCAGATATTCTGAGAAAGGTGTAACATTTATAAACTTTTATAGTATTTTTGTTGCCAGTTTAACAGAAGGCGGAGCCAATTAGCAAACGGCGGAGTCAATTAGCAAATGCAAATTTACGAAGTCTTTTTGTAAACGACTTCATCCTTAATTCCGCAACCTTATTCAATATCTCATGGCATATCAGCAAAATCTCATCAACCATGTGGTTTCTTTTCATCCAGCTGACATTTGATGTTCAGTATCCATTGTCGGGCTACAAGGACCCATTTGGCCGGGACTACGATGAAGGCGAAGACGAACCTCTTCAGGCGGCTCCTCATGTCCACGCCCGGGAAGACGCCGCTGACCTTGGACAACAGATACAGGTGGAAGTTCTTCAGCATGGCGGTAAAGAGAAGGAAAACCGTGTTGTCCTCCATGGTTGAGAATGGAAGGTGGCCCCAGCCGAAGTCGTTGTTCCGCACGTTGAAGTTCCTCTCGCTCCCGCCCCGCTGGCTGTACTTGTCTATGACTTGCTCTTCGGTACTCTTATGGTCGCTGATCAGTATGGCGCGGTACACGTATTCCATGCCGGGCAGAAACCGCTCCCCCGCTCCGCAGCTCTCTTGGTGCGCTGCACGACAAGCCGCAGGTGCCAGTCTGAAAGGAAATCGGTGAATTCAAATGACGTGACGTCCATCTCTTGGCCGTTCACTACTGTGGGCCTCCATTCCCCGCACTGCTCATACATCCGCCTGCGCTCGGAGCTGCTGCCGGCACGGAGGTAGAACGTCTCCGTGCGCTGGAATTCGTCCATCACATTTTTTGTTGGCCTCAGAGCGGGCGATCTGCTTTTTTTTTATTACTTTTGCACAAAGCAATCTTTTCATTATGGGAGAATACATCGTTTCAGCCAGAAAATACCGCCCGATGACCTTCGACAGCGTGGTGGGGCAGAAAGCCCTCACCGCCACGCTCAAGAACACCATCAAGAGCGGCAAGCTGGCCCACGCCTACCTGTTTTGCGGGCCGCGCGGCGTGGGCAAGACCACCTGCGCCCGCATCTTCGCCAAGGCCATCAACTGCACCAACCTCACCCCCGACGGCGAGGCCTGTAATGAGTGTGAGAGCTGCAAGGCCTTCAACGAGGGACGCTCGCTCAACATCTTCGAGCTTGACGCCGCGTCGAACAACACCGTCGACGACATCCGCGAGCTGATCATCCAGACGCGAGTGCCGCCCCAGACGGGACGATACAAGGTGTTCATCATCGACGAGGTGCACATGCTCTCCGCAGCCGCCTTCAACGCGTTCCTCAAGACCTTGGAGGAGCCGCCGGCACATGTGGTCTTCATCCTCGCCACTACCGAGAAACAGAAAATACTGCCCACAATCCTCTCCCGCTGCCAAATCTACGACTTCGAGCGGATGAGCGTGCAGGGCACTGTCGATCATCTGAAGTATGTGGCCCAGAAGGAGGGCATCACCTATGAGGAGCCCGCACTGACGCTCATCGCCGAGAAAGCCGACGGCGGTATGCGCGACGCACTCTCCATCTTCGACCAGGCTGTGAGCTTCTGTCAGGGAAACATCACCTACCAGAAAGTGCTGCAGGACCTCAACGTGCTGGATGAGGACAACTACTTCAAAATGGTGGACCTGTCGATGAAGAACAATGTGCCGGAGCTGATGGTGATGCTCAACGCGCTCATCAACAAGGGCTACGACGGAGGGCGCATAGTCAGCGGCCTGGCCGCCCATCTGCGCAATGTGCTGATGGCGAAAAACGCCGAGACGCTGCCTCTGCTCGAAACCAGCGACACCCAGCGCCAACGCTTCCAGCAGCAGGCCCAAAGCTGTCCCACCTCTTTTATTTACAAGGCGCTGGAGATTGCCAACCGCTGCGACCTGAACTATCGCAGCAGCAGCAACAAACGGCTGCTCGTGGAGCTCACGCTCATCGAGACAGCCCAAATCACGCAGCCCGACGACGCGGCTGCCGGCGCGGGGCGCAGCCCCAAGCGCTTGAAAACCCTGTTTAAGAAAATCGCTTCCCAGGTGAAGCCGGCTCCGCAGGTGGCTGGCGCCAGTAGCCCGGGGAACGCCGCGACGCCAGTCAGGAAGACTCCCGTGCCCACCATCCACGCTGCCGCGCCCAATCCCGCCGCCCCCAGCGGCGCAAAGCCGAAAATCAAGCTTGGGGCCATCGGCATGACCTTTGGCGACCTTCGCCGCAATGCGGAGAAGAAGGCCGAGGCAGTGGTCCCGCAGGTGACCAACAAAGGCGAGAGCGCCAACTTCAATGAGGAGGAGTTGGGCTTCCAGTGGCTTTCCATGTGCAACCGTATGCCCAAGGAAATGGTGGGCATGGCCCAGCGGATGAAGAACATGACACCCCACATCACCGAGTTTCCCAACGTGGAGGTGGTGGTGGAGAATGAGATTCTGCTCCACCAGATGGAGAGCATCAAGGCCCGCATACTCGCCACGCTGGCCAAGGAGCTTCACAATGCCGACATCCATTTCTCGCTTCGTCTGGCCGAGGCCAGTGAGGTGAAGAAGATCCTCAACAAGCGTGAGCTCTTCGACCAGATGCGCAAGGACAACCCTGCCATCGAGACCCTCCGCAAGGGGCTTCAGTTGGAGATGGCCTGATGGTCCCCTCCAAGAGGAGTGGGATTCTACCCCTAAAGACCCACCCCTAAAGACCCACCCCTAAAGACCTACCCCTAACCCAAAGACCCACCCCTAACCCCTCCCTAAAAGGGAGGGGAACCTCAATCACCCTTCTTTGGAACCGCGTGCTTCCAACAGTCTGTTCCCATAACGGCATACGCTTGCAGGGGTCGTGCCCATTTCTACAGTAGGGCTTTCAATATGATGTACCCCAAATATCTTTCTGACAAAAACCAGTAAAACCCTTGCTGTGATGCAAAAGGCTGCGGGAGGTTCGCTGCCCGGGAGCTCCCGGACAACGGGGTAGCCGTCGAGTTTGCTCGTAAGGCTACTCCGCCACTTCAGAACCATAGCTCCGGTAGGAGCGTAAGCCTAAACATGGCCATTTTCCTTCCCCTTTACATATAAACTTACCATGATTCCACGGAAAATATCCGCTGTGCCCACATAATTGCTCAGTCGGATATTGCATCGCTGCATCACGGCGTCAAGTTTGGACAACTTGCGGACGATTTCCTCGTCAAGGTCGAAGATACGTCTGTC
>SFCY01000158.1 GCA_004558865.1 Bacteroidales bacterium | reverse complement strand
AAAGCTTCAAGTCAAGGCATTCCAAACCGCTTTTGGGCAGATGCAAGGATGCGCTGATTTTATGCGCCTTTGGCGCAATTTTATGCCCAGGCAATTTTCTATTACCATTTACTCATTGGCGAAGTCAGGACTATACGAAATGAAACAACATATCCAATCCACGGAAAATATCCATTGAGCCCAAATGTCAGCAACTTGGTCGACAAATGCGGACAACATTGCTGGCAACTGAGCGCAGCCTTATCCAATTCTTTCCGGTCTTTCTATTTTATTTTGCCTGCTTTTGAGGCACGACGCCTTGCGTTTTTAGGCGCAATGGACACTTCCTGCAGGCGGGATTGTTCGTTGCATTCTCTGAAGCGGTTACACATGACCGCCATCGAAGTGGCGGCAGGTGTTGGCACAGGCAGGGGCAACAAAGCCACACAGGATTGGGAGGCGGTCCTTTCGCAGGTGGCCAGGAAAGAACTTTGGCAATCCTGACGAACTATCGAGGCAGTTGGCACGAACTATCGAGGCAGTTGGCACGAACTATCGAGGCAGTTGGCTCGAACTATCGTGGCAGTTGCCACGCAACGAAAGTGGATGATGAATGAGGCGCGTGCAACCGCTGCGGACGATGATGAATAGGGACGCTTCCTCCCCGCCTGTGGGGGAAGAAGCGTCCCGATGGTAGATTGCCCAGGAGTAGATATGTCTTGCCGGCGGACAGAGGGAGGGCGCCGAAGTGGGCCGCAGACTTGCCCGCGGATTGCGAATGATAGCCTCAATCTTCTTCATCATTTGTCTCTCTCGCCCAAAACTATCGCCTGAAACCACCAAAGTGGCAGGTTTTCTGTGCAAAGTTAATCAATTTGAAAATAGTGACCTAAAAATCAAGTCAATTTGATTTAATATTCTTTATGCGTTTTGCAGATTGACACTCATTTGCAGTTTGCGGTTTACGGATTGTTAGCAAATGGGGCGCAAAACGTTATACATTGGCACTTTTGCCGAAAAGATAGAAATTATTGTCAGCCGATTGTGCGCGGATTGAGCAGAATGTTGTAATTTTGCCATCGAAAAGAATCAGATTGTAATTCGAAGATAATAAACAGGAGGAGACAACAAATGCGTAAAGTCATACACTTCACCAAGATGCATGGTGCGGGCAATGATTATATCTATGTGGACACCGACCGCTACGACATCCCCGACCCCTCGGCCGCGGCGGTGGCGTGGAGCCGATACCACTTTGGCATTGGCAGCGACGGACTGGTGCTCATAGCGAGAGCCGACGGCGACACGGGAGCCGACTTCTCCATGCGCATCTTCAACGCCGACGGCTCCGAGGCCATGATGTGCGGCAACGCCAGCCGCTGCATAGGCAAGTATCTCTACGACAAGGGCCTCACCGACAAGAGGCGAATCCGGCTGAAGACCCTCTCGGGGGTGAAGACCCTTGAACTCCACCTCGACAGCATGGACAGCGTGGAGAGTGTGACGGTGGACATGCTGGAGCCGCTCTTCGATGTAGACGCACTATATAATAAGGTACGCGCGGAGGACGGCCACCTGGCCCCCGTGCTGCGGGAGGCGGGTTGCGAGGAGGCCGTCTTCGTGTCGATGGGCAACCCCCACTTCGTGGTGTTCCTGCAGCCCGGCACGGACTTGGAGAATTTGGATATAACGAATATAGGTTCAAGATTGGAAAGGGATGATTCGTTCCCGCAGCGGTGCAACATAGAGTTCGCGCAGCTGAGGAGACCCGGCGTGATACGCGCCAGGGTTTGGGAACGGGGCTCCGGCATCACGATGGCTTGCGGCACGGGAGCCTGTGCCACAGCCGTCGCCGCAGCCCAGACGCGACGGTGCCCGCGGCGGAGCGACATCGTGATGGACGGCGGGACGCTCTCCATCGACTGGCGCCTCGACAACCACGTCTACATGACGGGGCCCGCGGCCTTCGCCTTTGAGGGCGAGGTGGAGCTGCCTTGACCCAGCACGCCACCGCGAGGGCATCCCACAACCCAAGGTTTGGAACAAACAACCAATAAACAACAAACGACGATATGGCATTAGTTAATGAGCATTTTCTGAAACTGTCTAACAACTACTTGTTTGCCGACATTGCCAAGAAGGTGAACGCCTTCAAGGTGTCGCACCCCAAACAGCGCGTCATCAGCCTTGGCATCGGCGACGTGACGCGGCCACTGTGCCCCGCCGTGATAGAGGCCATGCACAAGGCCGTGGACGAAATGGCCCATAAGGAGACCTTCAGGGGCTACGGGCCGGAGCGCGGCTACGACTTCCTGCGCGAGGCCATCCTGAAGAACGACTACCTGGCGCGCGGCATCCACCTCGACCTCTCCGAGATATTCGTCAACGACGGGGCGAAGAGCGACACCGGCAACATACAGGAAATCCTGCGGTGGGACAACAACATCGGCGTCACCGACCCCATCTATCCCGTATACATCGACTCCAACGCCATGATTGGGCGCGCGGGAGTGTTCAAGGACGGCAGGTGGAGCAGCGTGACCTACTTCCCCTGCACCGAGGAGAACCATTTCGTGCCTCAGCTGCCCGACCACCGTGTGGACATGATATACCTCTGCTATCCCAACAATCCCACGGGCACGGTGCTGCCCAAGGAGGAGCTGCGCAAGTGGGTGAACTTCGCCCTCCACAACGAGAGCGTGATCTTCTACGACGCTGCGTATGAGGCCTACATCAGAGACGAGAGCATACCCCATTCCATCTACGAGATCAAGGGGGCGAGGAAGTGCGCCATCGAGTTCCGCAGCTTCTCCAAGACGGCCGGCTTCACCGGCGTGCGCTGCGGCTACACCGTCATCCCCAAGGAGCTGCAGGCCTTCACGCTCGGCGGTGAGCCCGTGGAGCTCAACCATCTGTGGGACCGCCGCCAGTCGACCAAGTTCAACGGCACAAGCTACATCAGCCAGCGCGCGGCGGAGGCCGTCTACACGCCCGAGGGCCACGAGCAGGTGAGGCAGACCATCGACTACTACATGGGCAACGCGGCCATCATGCGTGAGGCCCTGGCCAAGATGCAGCTCACCGTCTACGGCGGAGAGAACGCCCCCTACCTGTGGGTGAAGACCCCAGGAGGCGCCGAGAGCTGGAAATTCTTCGAGCAGCTGCTCTATGGGGCCGGCGTAGTATGCACACCGGGCGTGGGCTTCGGCCCAAGCGGCGAGGGCTTCGTCCGCCTCACGGCATTCGGCAATCGCGAGGACGTGGAGGAGGCCATGCAGAGAATGGGAGAATGGCTCAAGTAATGCATGTTCATAATGCACGACGCATGATTGCCGCGGCGCGTTGGGATGCGTGACAGCCGCGCGCCGGCAAGCTCCCCGACTTTAGGTCGGTTCTCAAAATCAGGTCGAGGCGTATAGGTCTATTGCCCACCTTTTCTCGCCATGGCATAGTCCAAGCGAGCTTGGCTCTGCTCATTTGGCTTATCGAAAAGGTTGGGCCGAAATAACATATATCCACATCGGCTTGGTTTCTAAACCTGATTATTAGAACCGGCCCTTATCAAGAAGCATAACATTATAACAGGATAATAACACCATGGCAGTATTAAGATTTGATGCAGTTGAAAAGGCTTCTGCCCGAAAGCCTGTTGAGGTGATCTCGCCATTGGAGCGACCCTCCGAATATTTCGGTAAGAAGGTGTTCAACCGTGCGAAGATGTACAAGTATCTTCCCGCCGACGTCTACGAGAAGTTGATTGATGTCATCGACAATGGCGCGCCCCTCGACCGCGGCATTGCCAATGCGGTGGCCAAAGGCATGAAGCAGTGGGCCGACGAGAACGGAGTGACCCACTACACCCACTGGTTCCAGCCCCTCACGGAAGGCACCGCCGAGAAGCACGATGCCTTCATCGAGCACGACGGCAAGGGAGGCATGATAGAGAAGTTCTCGGGCAAGCTGCTCGTGCAGCAGGAGCCAGACGCCTCCTCGTTCCCATCGGGCGGAATACGCAACAC
>SFCY01000028.1 GCA_004558865.1 Bacteroidales bacterium | reverse complement strand
GCCTCCAAAGGTGTGGTTCTGAAGTGACGGGGTAGCCGTCGAGCTTGCTCGTAAGGCTACTCCGTCACTTCAGAACCATAGCTCCGGTAGGAGCGTAAGGCTGGACATGACCATTTTCCTTCCCCTTTACATATAAACTTACCATGAATCCACGGAAAATATCCGCTGTGGCAAAAAAAGGATGGCATTCCGCGGCATACGGTTGGAGGCGCGCCCGGCGGCCCTGGGGCGGCAGGGCTGGCGGGTCACTTCTTCTCCCGCTCGAGCACCCTTTCTATGTGGTCGGCCACCGTGGCGGGCTTGATGCTGTTGAGGCAGGCGTAGTCGCCCCGCCGGCAGGCCTTCTCGCCATAGACGCAGCAGGGGCGGCAGGGGAGCGAGACCTGCACGCAGTCGTCCATGCGCTGGTTCCATCCTAAGAACCCGGCAAAGGGGTGGGTGGCTCCCCAGACGCTCACCACGGGCGTGGCCGTGAGCGAGGCCAGGTGCATGTTGGCCGAGTCCATGCTCACCATCACGTCGAGGTTGCTCATCAGGATGAGCTCCTGGTCGAGCCCGCCAAGCAGGGCCGAGGCGTTGACGCAGTGCTTGTGCTGGGCGGCGAGGGCGTTGAGGGTCTTCCGCTCATGCGCGCCGCCGCCGAAGAGGAAGATGCGGCAACTGGGATGGCGCTTGACGACGATGGCGATGGCCTCATTCATCAGCGCGATGGGGTACATCTTGCCGGCGTGTGCGGCAAAGGGGGCTATGCCAATCCACTGCTGGAAAGGCCTCTTCTCCCCAATTTCGGGCGGTAGCAGCCGCAGGTTGCCATGCCGGTTGGGGAAGATGGAGGTGAAATGGCCCAACTCTATGGGGTAGCCCAGTCGCGACAGCACGTCGGCGTAGTTGTCGAACATCGTGGGCAGCTGCCGCAGCACCTTGTGTTTGGAGTCCACCAACTGGCGTTTCAGCCTGCGGTGCTTGTTGATGTGCTCCACGCGGTACTGGTCGAGGTTGAAGCGTGTGCGCAGCCATTTCGTGCGCAGCACGTCGTGGAAGTCGGCGATGGCGGTGAAGTTCTTGGCCGTCAGCCTGCGGTAGAGGGTGTTGAGGCCCTTCACCCCCTGGTACTCCTCCCTCACGTCGGCGTCCATGAAGCCCACCCTCGACTCCATGAACTCGAAGAAGGGCCTTGCGAAAGGCTGGCTGAGCACGGTGATGCGGAGTTCGGGATATTGCATGGCAAGCTCGTAGACCACGGGCACGGCCATAGCGATGTCGCCCATGGCAGAGAAACGCATGATGAGGATGTGGTCAGTTTTCATGAGGCAGGGGGAGATTTGCCGGTAGGTTTACTTTTGTTTGTAGAGCACGGGGTTGGTGTCGGCGTCGTTGTACATTTTCATTTGCTTGTACACCTTCATGTACTTTCTTCCCGCCCTGATGTCGTCGAGCAGCTGGTCGATGGCCGTGGAGAGGTCCTTCTGCTGCTCGAGCAGCACGGCGAGCTTGGCGGCGCACTTCTTGCGGTGGTCGTCAGAGGCGTCGGTGCGCTCGGCCTGCTCCCTCATGTGGTAAATCTTCAGGGCGAGGATGCTCAGCCGGTCCACGGCCCAGGCGGGGCTCTCGGTGTTGATGGTGGCGTCGGGGAGCGGCGTCACGTCGGAGAAGAGCTGGCGGAAGTAGGCGTCGATCTGCTCCACCAGGTCTGTGCGGTCCTGGTTGCTTCGGTCGATGCGGTGCTTGAGCTGCATTCCCTCCACGGGGTCGATGTGTGGGTCGCGGATGATGTCCTCGAAATGCCACTGCACGGTGTCTATCCAGCATTTCAGGTAGAGCCGGTTCTCAATCGATTCTCGCTTGTATGGATTGCTGATAGGCGTGTCGATGTCATCTTTCACGTGATAATCGTCAATTGCCTGGTTAAAAATCTGATTGCAGAGTTGGGTAAACGACATTTTATTATATATATGTATAGTTGTTGGTTGCAAATTTGAGGTGTGTTCAAAACATAATTGCAAAGATATGTATTATAATCCAAACGGCCAACGAAAAAAGGCCAAATTTTATGGGCGGGGCGCAAAAGACGGTCAAAAAAATGCACACAATAGTGTGGTTTGTGCAGGGCAAAGAGCTTTTTTGTTTAAAAAGTTTGCTCAATTGAAATAAAATTTGTTCCTTTGCACGCGATTTAACGTCGAAAACAAATAAAACATCTTAATTTTTAAAAAATCATGGCAGAAGAAATTGAAAGCAAAGTAAAGGAGATCATCGTTTCCAAACTTGGCGTTGACGAGTCTGAGGTCAAGCCTGAGGCAAGCTTCACGAACGATCTCGGCGCTGACTCTCTTGATACAGTAGAATTGATCATGGAGTTTGAGAAGGCATTCGGCATCTCCATCCCTGACGACAAGGCTGAGAAGATTGCCACAGTGGGGGACGCAATTGCTTACATCGAAGAGAACGTAAACAAGTAAGCTGATACTTTTTTTCAGTCATTTGATTGATGGTTGATAAGGGGAGGATGCCGACACGACGTGATGCCATGGCGCACACGGTTGTAGCGCGCACTTATCAACCACCAATCAATTTTTTTTATTCATCACTTTCATAAACACCAATATTAATGGAATTAAAAAGAGTAGTGGTAACGGGCATTGGCGCTGTGACGCCGGTGGGCAACTCGGCCGAGGAGACTTGGCAGAACCTGCTGGCCGGAAAGAGCGGGGCCGCACCCATCACCCAATTCGACGCGTCCAAATTCAAGACCCACTTCGCCTGCGAGGTGAAGAATCTGAATGTGTTGGATTATCTTGACCGCAAGGAGGCCCGCAAGGTGGACCGTTACACGCAGCTGGCCATGGTATCGGCCATCCAGGGCGTGAAGGACGCCGGCCTTGACTTGGAAAAGGAAGACAAGGACCGCATCGGCGTCGTCTACGGCGTGGGCATCGGCGGCATACGCACCTTCGAGGACGAGGTGACCTACTACGGACAGCACGCCGACAACGGACCCATGTTCAGCCCGTTCTTCATCCCCAAGATGATTGCCGACATCGCAGCCGGCCAGATATCCATCCACTTCGGCTTCCACGGCCCCAACTTCACGACCACCAGCGCCTGCGCATCTTCGGGCAACGCCCTTTGCCAGGCCTTCAACCTGCTCCGCCTGGGCAAGGCCAACATCATCGTATCGGGAGGCGCCGAGAGCGCCATCTGCGCCTGCGGCGTGGGCGGCTTCAACGCCATGAAGGCCCTCTCCACCCGCAACGACGACCCCGAGCACGCCTCGCGCCCATTCAGCGCCAGCCGCGACGGATTCGTCATCGGTGAGGGTGCAGGATGCATCGTGCTGGAGGAGCTGGAGCACGCCAAGGCACGCGGCGCGCACATCTACGCCGAGATGGTGGGCGAGGGCGAGTCGGCCGACGCACACCACATCACAGCCCCACACCCCGAGGGACTGGGAGCAAAGCTCGTGATGGAGGCCGCACTGAAAGACGCCAACCTCAAGCCCGAGGACATCGACTACATCAACGTGCACGGCACGTCGACCCACTTGGGCGACCTCTCCGAGGCCAAGGCCATCAAGGACGTGTTCGGCGAGTCGGCCTACAAGCTCAACATTTCCTCCACCAAGAGCATGACCGGCCACATGCTTGGAGCCGCCGGCGCCATAGAGGCCATGGCCTGCATCTTGGCCGTGAAGGACGACATCGTGCCGCCCACCATCAACCACGAGGAAGGCGACGACGACCCGGAAATCGACTACAAGCTGAACTTCACGTTCAACAAGGCACAGAAGCGCACCGTGCGCGCCGCCCTGAGCAACACCTTCGGTTTCGGTGGCCACAATGCATGCGTTGTTTTCAAAAAGTATGCTGAATAATCTCTTGGACTTCATAAAACTCCCTTTCCGCAAAGAAAAGGAGCTTTATACCTCCATACACGACATCTTCGGGGTGTATCCCCGCAACATCACTTACTACAAGCAGGCGCTGATGCACAAGAGCATCATGCACCGCAACGAGAAGGGCAAACCCGTGAACAACGAACGACTGGAGTTTCTCGGCGATGCCATTCTCGATGCTGTAGTGGGCGACATCGTGTATGCACACTTTCCCGGAAAGCGCGAGGGATTCCTCACCAACACGCGAAGCAAGCTCGTACAGCGCGAGACACTCAATAAACTTGCCCAGGAGATGGGTATCAACCAGCTCATCCTAAGCAGCGGACACAGTTTCTCCCACAACAGCTACATGGGTGGAAATGCGTTCGAGGCGCTGGTTGGCGCTCTTTATCTCGACCGTGGCTACGACGCCTGCATGAAGTTCATGAAGAAACGCATCCTCACCCAGATGATCAACATCGACAAGGTGGCATACAAGGAAGTGAACTTCAAGAGCAAGCTCATTGAGTGGAGCCAGAAGAACCGTGTGAAGCTGAGCTTCGAGCTCCTGGCGCAGAACAAGGACAAGAACGGAAGCCCCATGTTCTCCTACCAGGTGGTGCTGGAAGGCGTGGCTGGCTGCGCTGGAAAGGGATTCTCCAAAAAGGAGAGCCAACAGCTGGCCAGCAAGCTCACTCTGGAGAAACTGAAGAAAGAGCCGCAGTTCATCGACGCCGTGTTTGAGGCCAAGGGCAAACGCACCAAGATGGAAGAGGAGCCCGTCAACCTCGTGCCAGACACAGAGGAGAAGATGGACTTCATCATTCCGCAGGGCAATGAGCAGCAGCCCAAGGAGAAGAAGCACGTCACGGCCTTCAAGGAGAAGGTATACAGCGAGAACGGCGAGCCCGCCGACTACAGCCAGCAGGAAGCCGCAGAAGCCCCCGAGGACGACAACGCCACTCTAAAGGACGAGTTCGACTTGAGCGACATCAGCGCAAAGTCGCAGAGTCGAGAGGAAATCATCAAAGCAGCCGAGGAGGCCGCCTTCAAGGAATAACGCTCACACCGCATAGAAACAGCGGCGCCGACCCAAGAATTGTTGGGACGGCGCCGCTGTTTTTTTCGTGTTTTGGAAGTGGGGTGTTCAATGTGTGGATTGCGATTTGGGTAGGTGTAGATTGGTGGAAGAAAAAGAGGAGCTGGGAGGGGGTGGGGTCATGGTCTTCGCTACCTCGCCCTTCCCATCAGTCGGCGCACATCCTCCACAGTCGCGCTGAAAGGACCTGAATGCTCCAGCTTGAGCGTGCATAGGGCAGCGGCGAAGCGTCCGGCCTCATCGGGCGAAGCGCCCTGCAGGCGGAGATAGAGATAGCCCGTGCTGTAGGTGTCGCCGCAGCCGGTGGCGTCGACCACCTCGCGCGGCCTGAAGGCTGGAATCTCATAGTATTTCCCATCGGCATACACCAAGGAGCCATAGCTGCCCAAGGTGACTATCACCTCACGCACACCGTAGGAGGCCAGCTCCATCGCCACGGAGCGCGGGTCGTGGGAGGAGGTGACGACTTCCATCTCGTGCTCGTTGAGCTTGAGAAAGTCGGTACACTCCAGCACCTTCGCCTTGTCCTTCCAGCCCACGGGATAGACCCTCTCGCCTCGCACCTCGCGCAGATAGCCCTGGACATCTATCGACACGCGCCCCTTGGTGGACAGGCTGCGCACCACCTCTACGGAGAAATCGTCGGCCAAGAGCGACCCCAAGTGGAACACCTTGGCCTGCAAGGGCTCCACCTCGCCGAGGGTGAAGGGATCGGACTTGGCCAGCACGCGCTGCTGCCGGTTGTTGGAGTCGGCGCCATACTTGTTCTCGAAAAACACCGTGTGCGCGCTCTTGTAGGCCGTCACATCGATGTTCTTCTTCCGAAGGCGCTCCACTTCGCCGTTGATATACTCACCACCCTTGGTGACGAGCTGGAAACTCACCCGCGGGGGCAATTGGCTGATGCCATGGGCAAAATAGAACGCCGTCCCCCCTGCGAGGTCGAGGGAACGCTTGGGAGTGACAATGCGGTCATGCGTGATGTGGCCAATGCAACAAATATCTTTCATTACCAGTGTGTGTAACCATTTCGGGGAAGCATCCGAGCGGATGCCGCCAATTCCCTACAAAGATAATGCAAATCAGCCAAAACACAAAACTTTCCCACGAGTTTGTTTCCTGTAACAGCCCGATTCGCATCCCGTGGCAAGACAGGCCGCCAACCCCGCAAATGAAAAATAAGCAAGTTTTATTTTGTTCTTCGCCCGATTTGCACTATCTTTGCAAAAAAAGGGAGGTTAAGATGAGTCATCCGTTATGGCAAGAAGAATACTGGCTTTACATTATCCAGCTTTTCCTTAAGAAGCCGGAGGGGGTGAAGCACCTCTATTCGCGCCCACTTGTCGACCTGAGTCTGGAACTCCACATCGAGCCCGCCTATCTCCATGCGCAGCTGAGGCGCCTGCGCCACATCGACTCGCCCAAGCTGCGACGGCTCTGGGACAAATACAGCATGAGGCCGAAGCAGCTGGACAAGAAGGTGGACATCCTGCGCAGGATGAGGGGCTTTGGCAACGCCGAGGCCTTCTACAAGGACGTGGAGGTGGACGTGGACTGGGAGAGGATGTACAAGCCCCTGCCCAGCGAGCCACGGCTCAAGCCCTTCATGCTGGTCATCATCCTCGACCTCTACTTCCGCCTCACACCCAACACGATGGTGGACGAGACCCCCGAAATCATAGAGCTGGCCAAGCTGACGCACATTCCCACACAGCTGATTGTCGACGTGCTGCAGTGCTTCCTCGCCTGCGACCCCTACCTCAACTTCGTTCCCAACATGGACAACAACCTCTTGGCGCCTTGCGGCGCGATATGGAACGAATACGGCAGCCTGCAGCCCCAGCAACTGGAAGGCATCGCCGCCCAAATGAAGTTTTATTTCAATTAATCAGTGCCGTGACCCAAAAATTAGTTCAAAACCAAACCCAACGTCAAGTTCAGCAGCAAACCCTGTCGCAGCAGCAACTCCTCAACATCAAATTACTGGAGATGCCGCTCACCAAACTGGAAGAGAGCGTGAAGGCTGAGATGGACGACAACCCTGCATTGGAGAAAGACTACGACGCCGACGAGGACAACCTCGCCGGAGGAGACATGGACGACAACCTGGAACCAACCGACGACGGCGAAGCGACCGACGAGGCTGGCGACAGCCGCGAGGACCGCGAGGACGCTCTCGACGAAGCCCTGCAGAACATGGGCAGCGACGACGAGATGCCCGAAGTCTACGGCCGACAGAACCAAGACAACGCCGACTACGAGGAAATCGTATATGGCGACACCACATCCTTCTACGACAAGCTGAAGGAACAGCTCGACATGGAACCCATCAGCCAGCAGGACCACGACATCATGGAATACCTCATCGGATCGCTCGACTCCGACGGCATCCTGCGCAAGGACCTTGGCACCATCAGCGACGAGCTGGCCATCTACCAGAACATAGACGTGGACGAGAAGCGGCTGGAACAGCTGCTCCACCGCCTGCAGCAGTTCGACCCAGCCGGAATCGGCGCCCGATCGCTGCAGGAATGCCTGCTGCTCCAAATACAGCGCAAGCCCAAAGGACGGCTGCGCGACCTCATGCAGGAGGTCATTGCCCACCACTTCGAGGAGTTCACCAAGAAACACTGGAACCGCATCGACTCCGCTCTGAAGCTCACGCCCACACAGAGCGGGACACTGCAGCGCGAGCTGTGCCGGCTCAACCCCAAGCCCGGATCATCGATGGGGGAGACAGAGGGGCGCAACATGCAGCAGGTCACCCCCGACTTCATCGTCGACACCGAGGACGACGGCAACGTGACCTTCTCCATCAACTACGGCGACATCCCCAACCTCAAGGTGAGCGACTCGTTCACGCAGATGGTCGACACATACCGCAACAACAAGAAGGGCATGAGCCGCAGCGACAAGGAGGCACTGCTCTACGCCAAGGAGAAGGTGGACCACGCCAACAGCTTCATCGAGGCCGTCAGGCAGCGCCGCCACACGCTCTACGTCACCATGAAGGCCATCATCGACTGGCAGAGGAAATACTTCCAGGACGGCGACGAGGCCGACCTGAAGCCCATGAAGCTGAAGGACATCGCCGACAAGACGGGACTCGACATATCCACCATCTCGCGCGTGAGCAACCAGAAGTACGCCCAGACGCGCTGGGGAGTCTTCCCCCTGCGCCATTTCTTCACGGGCGGCTACACCACCGACGACGGAGAGGAGCTGGCCAAGCAGAAGATGGTGCTGGCCCTGAAGGACATCATCGACCACGAAGACAAGAAACACCCGCTGAGCGACATAGAACTGATGCGCCGCATGGCGGAGGGAGGCTACCCCATAGCCCGCCGGACGGTGACCAAATACCGCGAGCAATTGGGACTCCCCGTGGCCCGACTGAGAAAATAACGTTTGCAGCCATGATGAAAGAGAAGAACATTATCCTTGCCGCACGCGTGCTGAGCATGCTTTTCACTCCCTTCTATCTGCCATTGGTGGCGATGGTGGCGATGTTCGTCTTCAGCTACCTCAGCATCCTCGACCTGAGCTACAAGCTCATCGTGCTTACACTTGTCTATGCCATGACCATACTCCTGCCCACACTGCTCATCCACACCTACCGCAACTACCAGGGGTGGACCTCGAAGGAGCTTGGCGTGAAGGAGCGTCGCATGATACCCTACATCATCAGCATCCTCTGCTATTTCCTCTGCTTCTACGTGATGAACATCTTCCACATGCCCGCCTTCATGGGCTCCATCGTCGTGGCGGCGCTCTTCATACAGATTGTCTGCGCCATCATCAACATCTGGTGGAAAATCAGCACCCATACGGCGGCCATCGGAGGATTCTTCGGCGCCCTGTCGGCCCTCTCCCTCATCTTCGACTTCAACCCCCTGTGGTGGCTCTGCCTGGTCCTGCTCTTGGCCGGACTGGTGGGCACGAGCCGGATGATCCTCCGCCAGCACACCCTCGCCCAGGTGGTGATGGGATTCCTCACCGGAGCCGCCGTGGGCTGCTTCATGTTCTATTGACGCCGATGAGGTAAACAAGAAAGAAAAAAAACAACAATAAGACCAACAAAAAAGATGAAACCATTAGTCAGTATCATTATGGGCTCCACAAGTGACATGCCCGTTATGGAAAAAGCCATGAAGTGGCTCAACGAAAACGCCATTCCCTTTGAGGTCAACGCACTCTCCGCCCACCGCACGCCCGATGCCGTGGAGGCTTTCGCCAAAGGGGCCAGGAGCCGGGGCATAAAGGTGATCATCGCCGGGGCAGGCATGGCAGCCGCACTGCCGGGCGTCATAGCAGCCTCCACTCCACTGCCCGTCATCGGTGTGCCCATCAAGGGCATGCTCGACGGACTCGACGCCATGCTCTCCATCATACAGATGCCGCCGGGCATTCCCGTGGCCACGGTGGGTGTGAACGGGGCGCAGAACGCCGCAATCCTCGCCGCCGAGATGATTGCCTTGAGCGACGAAGAGACGGCAAGGAAAGTGGACGCGTGGAAAGCCGGACTGGGACAGAAGATAGAGAAAGCCAACAAGGAACTTGCCGAGGTGAAGTATGAATTCAAATGTAATTGACCTGTTCAACTACCACCGCCGGCCCACGTCGGTGGTACACATCGGCGCGCTCAGTATGGGTGGCGACAACCCCATCCGCATACAGTCGATGACCACCACGAGCACCGACGACACCGAGGCCTCGGTGGCTCAGGCGGAGCGCATCATCAAGGCGGGCGGCGAGCTTGTGAGGCTCACCACACAGGGCTCACGCGAGGCCGAGAACCTGAAGAACATCAACGCCGCCCTACGCGCCGACGGCTTCAGCACGCCCCTTGTAGCCGACGTGCACTTCAATCCCCACGTGGCCGACGTGGCCGCGCTCTATGCCGAGAAGGTGCGCATCAACCCCGGCAACTATGTAGACCCGGCGCGCAAGTTCATCAAGCAGGAATACACCGACGAGGAATACGCCCAGGAACTGAAGAAGATTGAGGAGCGGTTCGTGCCCTTCCTCAACATCTGCAGGCAGCACCACACGGCTATCCGCATCGGCGTGAACCACGGCTCGCTCTCCGACCGCATCCGCAACCGCTATGGCGACACGCCGGAGGGCATCGTGGAGAGCTGCATGGAGTTTCTGCGCATCTGCAAGCGCGAGCGTTTCAACGATGTGGTGATCAGCGTCAAGGCCAGCAACACCGTGGTGATGGTGGTCAGCGTGAGGCTGCTCGTGGCCCGGATGGAGAGGGAGGACATGCACTATCCGCTCCACCTCGGTGTGACCGAGGCCGGCGAGGGCGAGGACGGACGCATCAAGAGCAGCGTGGGCATTGGCGCGCTCTTGGCCGACGGCATTGGCGACACCGTGCGCGTGTCGCTCTCCGAGGAGCCTGAGGCCGAGATTCCCGTGGCACGCCATTTGGTGGACTACATCGGCCGCAAGGCGGGCCACCAGTTGGTGCCGGCCATGGCCTGCGAGGCGTTCGACTGGCTCCACCCCACGCGCCGACCCACACGGGCTGTGGCCAATGTGGGCGGAAACCACGTGCCGGTGGTCATCACATCGCGCGAAGGCTGGAGGGCCGACTATATCTATATGGGAAGCAAGAAGCCACAGCATCCAGACGACGGCAAACGCTACATCGTAGACTTCAACGTCTATGCCGACATGGCCGAGCAGGGCATGGCACCGGCCAACTTCTACCCCATCTTCCCCGTCACAGCCATGCCCCTCGTAGGCGCGGTGCAGGCCCCGCTGAAGTTCCTCGTGCTTCAGTTCGGCACCCCCTCGGAGGAATATTTGGCTTGTCTGAAAGCCCATCCGGAGGTTGTGGTGGTGTGCGTGAGCAACCATCAGAACCGCTTGGGCTGCCAGCGCGCGCTGGTACACGAGATGATGAGTGCCGGCGTGGAGAATCCTGTCGTCTTCGCCCAGATGTACCAGTTGGGCGACAAGGAGGAGTTCCAGCTCCGTGCCGCCGCCGATATGGGCGCGCTCATGGTCGACGGCCTCTGCGACGGCCTCTGGCTGATGAACGAGGGCGACATAGCCCCCGCCGACATTGAGCAGACCTCCTTCGCCATCCTGCAGGCCGCACGCCTGCGCGTGTCGAAGACAGAGTATATCAGTTGCCCGGGTTGCGGACGTACGCTCTACGACCTGCGCACCACCATCGCCCGCATCAAGGAGGCCACCAAGGACATGCCCGGACTGAAGATAGGCATCATGGGCTGCATAGTCAACGGCCCGGGCGAGATGGCCGACGCCGACTATGGCTATGTGGGGGCGGGAGTCAACCGCGTGAGCCTCTATCGCCGACAGGTGTGCGTGGAGAAGAACATCCCGCAGGAGGTTGCCGTGGAGCATCTGTTGGCACTTATCGACAACGACCGGCGCTCCGAGAACGAAGGCAACGGCTGACGACTGCTCCGTCACCCTACCTTTATTATAGGCGGGTTCTATAAATTAGGTCGAGGCGTATTGGGCCCAGTGCCCACCTTCTCTCGCCATGGCAGAGCCCAAGCAAGCTTGGCTCTGCTCATTTGGCTTATCGAAAAGATTCTGTCAGCTGCCTCAAAACGCAAGTTGTACAGCGTCTTGTCCGTTTGTTTCGGTTGTCGGCATTTACCGGAAGGTTGTCGGGTACGCCTATTTTGTATCTGCAGAATCTGCGAGAGCTGCGTGGAAAATTGCCAATGCCCCTGTTCCCGTCACTTATTGAGCAAGCTCTGCGACTCTCTGATAATCATTCAATGTGGGGTCCTTATGACGAAAACAGGAGTTTGCGACAAAAAAAAGACCGCCTGCGAGGGGCGGTCTTTTATGTTCTTAAAAAGACGATGCTGATTAAGCGTTGAGAGCCTTGTCAAACTCTGCACCGGCCTTGAACTTGGCCAGCTTCTTGGCGGCGATGTCAATCGTCTCGCCTGTTGCAGGGTTCACACCCTTGCGGGCAGCGCGCTCGGAGACGGCGAATGTGCCAAAGCCGACGAGCTGTACCTTCTCACCAGCTGCCAAAGCCTCCTTGATGGCCTCTGTGGCAGCTTCCAATGCCTTCTTGGCGTCTGCCTGGCTCAGACCGGCAGCGTCAGAGATTTTCTTGATTAAATCTGTCTTGTTCATAATTGTGAATTTACGGGATGTCAATAATACATTTTGTTAGAATTGTGGGGCAAATATAACTCATAAATTCCAAATTACAAACATATTTTCTGAAAATTATCCATCCATAGGCGAAAAAAGGCGTAAAATAGCCTAAATACTGCGTATTACAAGATATTTTTCGTATTTTTGCAGCCAATTAGAGATTATAAACTGTTAGATTTATGCTGCGATTAACTCCAGTCACAAAATACCTGCTGATAGCCAATGTGGTGGCGTTCCTGCTCTTTTCAGTCATCCCCGGGGGCGACCTCTTTGGCCTCCATTTCTTCATGGCGCAGAACTTCCATTTCTATCAGCTTTTCACCTACATGTTCATGCATGCCAATATCCAGCACATCTTCTTCAACATGTTCGCCTTGTGGATGTTTGGCTGCGTGATGGAGAACGTGTGGGGAGGCCGCAAGTTCCTGTTCTATTATATCAGCTGCGGCGTGGGCGCGGGCATCCTGCAGGAGCTGGCCCAACTGGGGCAGTTCTATCTCATCGCCTCCGACCAGATTCCCGGGTTCAGCCTGGGGATGATGACCACCGTGGCGCAAGACTCGGCCGCCGTGCTCAACCAGTGGACCACCGTGGGCGCCTCGGGGGCCATCTATGCCATCCTGTTGGCCTTCGGCATGACATTCCCCAACGACCGCATCTTCATCTTCCCCATACCCGTGCCCATCAAGGCCAAGTGGTTCGTGGCGTTCTATGTGGCCATCGAGCTCTTCTCGGCCATCAGCACCTCCACCGACGGCGTGGCCCACTTCGCCCACTTGGGAGGCATGCTCATCGGATTCCTGATGATACGCCACTGGAACAACCATCCCGAGGGGCTCAACATGGACCGCGGGTCGCAGTTCTTCTCCAATCTGAAGAGCCAGTGGGACCGCCACCAGCACAAGCCGTCGGGAGGATGGGGACGCAAGGGCGGCAAGGGCGCCGACGCCTCGCGCGAGACCGACTGGCAGTACAACCAGCGGAAAAAGGAGGAGGAAGAGGAGATGGACAAGATCCTCGACAAGATCCGCAAGAGCGGCTACGACAGCCTCACGCCAGAAGAGAAGCGCAGGCTCTTCGACTTCAACAACAAATAGGCATGCTGCGATGATGAGGCGTTTGAAAACGGTCACTGTCAGGACGATAGCTGTTGTAAACATCTGCGCTATCGTCCTGATGCTGTTGTCGGGCTATGCGGGCAGTCTCGATCCCGTGGAGCATCCCACGCTGTCGTGCATGAGCCTGTTCTTCCCCGCATTCCTGTTGGCCAATTTGTTTTTCCTCGTGTTTTGGGCCATCTTCAGGATGCGCTGCGTGCTCATTCCCTTCTTGGGCTTCGTGGCGGCGTTTGTCCCCGTCAGGACCTACGCACCGCTCAACGTGACCCACTCCACCGAGGGAGCCGACCTGAAGGTGCTCTCGTACAACACGTGGGGCTTCGGCGGCTTTGACCACCTCTACACCAGCAATCCCATCCTGCAATACATCAAGCGGCAGGACGCCGACATCGTGTGCCTGCAGGAGGCCACCACCGACGACCGCGGCCTGCAGGCCGTAGACAGCCTGTTGGGCAAGGTCTACCTCTATCGCGACACGGCTCGCAACGGAAAGAACGGCGGCATCACCATCCTGTCGAAATATCCCATCGTGCGCAAGCTCCACATCCGCTTCGACCAACCCACGGGCAACGTGGCCTGCGCCTGGCTGGTGGACAGGGGCAGGGACACGCTGCTCGTGGTCAACTGCCACCTGCAGAGCATCGGACTCACCGAGGTGGAGAAGGAGGGCTTCAAGCAGATGGTCAAGGGCGACCTCTCCACCGACAGCACCCGTGTGGAGGGACGCAAACTGCTCACCCGCCTTGGCACCGCCAACGCCCAGAGGGCCGGACAGGTGAGGGCCGTGACGGCCCTGCTGCGCAAGTTCAGAGGCAAGAGCGCCATCCTGTGCGGCGACTTCAACAGCTCGCCCTTGGGCTACGCCCACCGGCAGGTGGAGAAGCGGCTCAACGACTGCCACACACTGGCCGGCAACGGCCCCGGCATCAGCTACCATCTCAACGGATTCTATGTCAGGATTGACAACATCTTCTGCTCCGACGACTGGCTGCCACTAAGGTGCTTTGTGGACAATTCCATTTCCTCAAGCGACCATTATCCCATCGTGTGTTGGCTCAAAAAGAAGCCAAATCACTAAAAAATAACGATTTATGCAAGAGAAATTTTTAAGAGTTGGGAAAAAATCGTATCTTTGCACGACTTATATAGAAGAATAAAATACAAAACGTAATAATAACACAAATGCAAAACAAAGGATTAGTAATTACCATTGCCGTCCTCTTGACGCTTGCAAGCCTGTTCTATCTGTCGTTCCCGATAGCCACGAACTACTACGACGGGCAGATCGCCAAGCTGAAGACAGAGCAGGAGAAGCAGGATTACAAGGATTCTGTGAAGTACCTCGGCACTTACTCCTACCAGAAGTGTCTGGAGACGCAGATTGGTTTGGGCCTGGACTTGAAGGGCGGTATGAACGTCATCCTTGAGATCAGCGTGCCCGACGTCATCGAGACGCTCGCCGACCACAAGACTGACCCCGCTTTCACTAAGTCCGTAGCCGAGGCCCGCAAGGCCGAGGAGAACGGGCAAGGACAGTTCATCGACCTCTTCATCCAGAGCTTCCACAAGAACGCCCCCGGACGCCACTTGGCCGAAATTTTCGCCACGCAGCAGCTGCAGGGCAAGGTGAGCCCCACAAGCTCCGACGCCGACGTGGAGAAAGTGCTTCGACAGGAGGTGCAGGCAGCCATCGACAACTCCTTCAACGTGGTGCGCACGCGTATCGACAAGTTTGGAGTGGTGCAGCCCAACATCCAGAAGCTTGAGGGACAGGAGGGACGAATCATGGTCGAGATGCCTGGCATCAAGGAGCCCGAGCGTATGCGCAAGCTCCTCCAGGGCAGCGCCAACCTTGAGTTCTGGGAGACCTACAACGCCCAGGAGATCATGCCCTATCTGAACCAGCTCAACCAGCGTCTGGCCAACGGCGAGAACGACACCACCAAGGCCGACACCGCTAAGGCTGCCGTGGCCCAGAAAGCCCCGAAGTTTGGCAAGGCAGCCGCCGGCAAGAAGAACCTGGCCGACGCCGAGGCCAAGCGCAATCCTTTGCTCTCGAAACTCATGCCCTATCCCAGCCTCGCCTTGGTGGGATATGCCAGCATCAACGATACGGCAGCCATCAACCGCATGCTGCAGAGCCAGCTGGCCAAGCAAATCCTGCCCAGCGACGTGAGGCTGCTCTGGAGCGCCAAGCCTGTGACCGACGTGCCGCAGCTGCGCAACCACTACGAGCTCTACGCCCTGAAGGTGACCACCACCAACGGCCGCGCTCCGCTCGAGGGCGACGTGGTGACCGACGCCAAGGACCAGTTCAACAACGTGACGGGCCAGCCCGAGGTGAGCATGACGATGAACTCTGAGGGCGCGCGCCGCTGGGCCGCCCTGACCAAGGCCAACGTGGGCAAGGCCGTGGCCATCGTCCTCGACGGTGTCGTCTACTCCGCACCGCGCGTCAACCAGGAAATCGACGGCGGCGAGTCGTCCATCTCCGGCAACTTCACCGTGGAGGAGACCAAGGACTTGGCC
This sequence comes from Bacteroidales bacterium, assembly GCA_004558865.1. Taxonomy (GTDB): domain Bacteria; phylum Bacteroidota; class Bacteroidia; order Bacteroidales; family Bacteroidaceae; genus Prevotella. Next base: position 6,694 of record SFCY01000028.1, on the reverse strand, counting down.
AACACGCTCAAGTCGGGCCGCATGCCTGCCCCCGCCAAGATTGTGCAGGAGGAAGTGGTAGGACCTACGCTCGGCGCACAGTCCATCCAGCAGGGTGTCATCTCATTCATCATCGCCTTTGTGCTGCTGATGGTCTACATGGTCGCCATGTACGGCTTCATTCCCGGAATGGTGGCCAACGGCGCCTTGATCATCAACCTCTTCTTCACGCTCGGAATATTGACGTCGTTCCAGGCGGCGCTCACCATGTCGGGTATCGCCGGTATGGTGCTATCGCTCGGTACCGCAGTCGACGCCAACGTGCTTATCTATGAGCGAACCAAGGAGGAGCTCAGGGCCGGCAAGGGAGCCAAACAAGCTATGGCGGCAGGTTACAGCAATGCCTTCTCCGCCATCTTCGACTCCAACGTCACCTCGCTCATCACGGGTGTCATCCTTCTGTGGTTTGGCAAGGGCCCCATCCAAGGCTTCGCCACCACATGGATCATCGGCATCCTCTGCTCGTTCTTCTCGGCCGTCTACCTCACCCGCCTGCTCTACGAGAATCGCATGAACCACGACAAGTGGCTCAACCTCTCGTTCACCACGCCGGTGTCGAAGAACATGATGCAGGGCACACACTTCCGCTTCATGGAAATGTACAAGAAGACGTTCGCCGTCGCAGGAATCCTCTTGGTGGTGTTCATCGCCAGCTTCCTGACGCGTGGCCTGAGCCGCAGCATCGACTTTACGGGCGGCCGCAACTATGTGGTGCGCTTTGAGAAGCCCGTGGAGCCCGAGCAGGTGCGCGGCCTCCTCGACGAGGCTTTCCCCGGCTGCACCAATAACGCCCTGGCTGTGGGCACCGACGGCAAGACCATCCGCATCGGAACCAACTACAAGATAGAGTCGTCCTCTCCCACCGTCGACGACGAGGCCGAGAACAACCTCTACAAGACGCTCAAGGCCCACGGATTGGTGACGCAGAAGGACGTGCAGGCCTTCAAGAACCCCGACATCCGTCAGGGAGGCTCCATCATCAGCAGTGCCAAGGTGGGACCTTCGGTGGCAAGCTCCATCACGTGGTCGGCTGTGGAGAGCGTGATCTTCGCCCTCGTCTTCATCTTCCTCTACATCCTGTTGCGGTTCCGCAACCTGGCCTTCTCGGCCGGAGCCACAACGGCCCTGACCTTCGACGCCATCACGGTCATCGGCTTCTTCTCGTTGCTCTATGGCATCATGCCGTTCCCAATGGAAGTGGACCAGACGTTCATCGGCGCCGTGCTGACGGTGATTGGCTACTCCATCAACGATAAGGTGGTGGTGTTCGACCGTATCCGTGAGAACCTCCGCCTGCATCCCAAGCAGGACTACCGCGAGCTCTTCAACGACAGTATCAACCAGACGCTGGCCCGTACCATCAACACCTCGTTCTCCACGCTCATCGTGTTGCTCTGCATCCTCTTCTTGGGTGGCGAGAGCATCCAGGCTTTTGCCTTCGCCATGACGCTTGGTGTTGTCCTCGGCACCATATCTTCCATCTTCATTGCCTCGCCCATCGCCTACCTGCTCTTGGGCAAGAGGGCCTCGAGGGAAGCCAAGAAGCAAGCAGCCCAGGCCTAAGGCCTACACCTTTTTATATAAATAGGAAAGGCGGCGACCCTCCCCACGCGGGAGGTCGCCGCCTTTCCTAATTTTCTTAATTCACAATTTATGAACCAATTTGAGGTTGGGTCATCTCTTTAGGGCCAGCGCAAGGCACGGCCCCTGCTGTGGGGCACGGTTCCCACTCCTGCAGATGCTGAAGCTATGGTTGGGTGATTGCGGATAATCATATTATGAATTGTAAAGGGTCGGCCCTAACCCTACCTTTTTATAAGCAATCGAATTTTAAGCAATTTTTATTTAGCAGCGATGCAATAGAAAAAAAGCAAATCCGTTATAAAAACACGTCTGAAGGTGTCCACTGGCCACCTTTAGGCGGAAATAATTCGGAAAAATGAAGAAGTTAGACCAGCTTTATGCCACTTGGAGGTGCTTGCAGCCGTTAAGCAGCCGCAAGCTGTATCTGCTGAGCCAACGGTTTACCGTGGATTATAACTTCAACAGCAACCACATGGAGGGGAACACTCTTACCTATGGACAAACTGAACTGTTGTTGCTTTTCGGTAAAGTCAGCGGTGATGGTGATCTGAAGGACTTCAATGACATGAAGGCAAGCCAGGTTGGTCTGAAGATGATGGAGGAACAGGCGCATTCCAATTCAATGCCATTGACCCAGAACTTCATTCGCACGCTCCACCATACGTTGTTGCGTGAGGACTATCAGGTTTTCAGGACATTGCCCGGCGGTGGGCAGACAAGCTACACCATACATGCAGGCAGATACAAGACTCGCCCTAACAGTGTGATTACCCGTTACGGTGACAGGTTTGATTATGCGTCGCCCGAAGAAACGCCGGCACTCATGGCCGATCTCGTTGATTGGTATAATGAGGAAGAAGCTAAAGGCGAGTTGACTCCCGTACAGTTGGCGGCTTTGTTCCATTACAGATATATCCGAATACATCCCTTCGAGGATGGCAATGGCAGGATAGCGCGGCTGATGGTGAACTACATCCTTGCCCGGCACAATTGGCCCATGGTGGTTGTAAGAAACCGTAATAAGAGTCTGTACATAGACGCTCTGCACCAGTCCGATGTCGCCATTGGGCCGACACCGTCAGATGGAGCGCATGCCACTTTTCAGCAGATAGGTGTGTTTGCCCGGTATTTTCAGAAACTGGTCGCGACTGAACTGGAGTATGACATTGACTTCGTAAAAGAGCAGTCTCCCAATGTCTGGTGGTATGACGGACAAAAGATTACTTTCCGTAGCAAGTCAACGCCTGTTATTCTGAAGGCCCTTAAAGACAATCCGGATGTCACAATAGATTCTTTAAGCCAACTGGCGGGTATTGCCACCTCTGCCGTCAAGAAGCAACTGCGTCAGATGACGGAAAAGGGCTATATAGCGCGACGAGGCGGGAACGGATCATGGTATGTGTTTGCAGCCCCATCAGTTTAGTACATATCAGACAATCGTAGCAAATGGCGAATTTTTTGCTCGGGATGCGGACACATGTCGACAAAGGTTGTCGACAATCTTGCTGACGAATGTCAACAACCGGGGCACGCAATAGTAGGATGACGGTTTGAAGGTTTCTGTTCCTTGGCAGTCTCCGCACAACCATCATCTCTGTTGTCGCTATCCCCTTGTCGTTATTGGCATCGATGGTGGTGCTTTACCTTCTTGGAATGGACATCAACACGATGACGTTGGGTAGACAGTGTATCGCCTTCGGTTCACTGGTTGATGACGCCATCATTGACGTGGAGAACGTCTATAAGCGACTGCGGCAGAACCATCGATTGCCGGAAGCGAAACGCGCAAGCGACTTCAAGGTGGTATTCGATGCTTCGGCTGAAATCCGCTCATCCATCCTCAACGCCACCTTTATTATTATGGTGACCTTCGTGCCGCTGTTCTTCCTCTCGGGTATGGAGGGACGTATGCTCAAACCGTTGGGCATTGCTTATATCGTGGCACTGGGCATGTCGCTCATCGTGGCTATGACGGTCACACCGCAGCAGTGCCGACTGATGCTGACAAATGAAAATATCTGGCAAGGAACGAGCAAGACAAGCGTTTTACGAGAAGACTCACTGAGGGCTATGCACATTCGCTGGAATGGGTACTGAGGCATCAGCGTATAGTCGTGGGTACAACGTTTACGGTGCTGCTTGCAGCCGTTGGACTCTTCTTTACGATGGGCCGCAGTTTCCTACCCGATTTCAACGAAGGTTCTGCTGTCATTTCTGCTGTGACGGCTCCGGGTACTTCGCTCGACGTGAGCGACGAACTGGGCAACCTGATGGAGCGCGAACTGATGAAGGTGCCTGAGGTGACTGGTCGGCACGACGTACAGGCCGCGGCGAACTGGACGAGCACTCACGGGCGGTAAACAGCGGCGAACTGGATGTGCAATTCACATTGAAAGACCGCAGTCGAGAAAAGGTGTTTAATGATATGCGCCAGCGACTGGCCTCTATCCCAGGTATAGCTGCCACCATCGGACAACCCTTAGGTCATCGCATCGACCACATGTTGTCGGGTACGCGTGCCAACATCGCCATCAAACTCTTTGGTATTGATCTGAGTCGGATGCAGATGTTAGGCAATCAGATTAAACAGCGCATCGAGGGCATAGAAGGACTGGTGGATGTGGCTGTAGAACAGTGTGAGAGATGCAAACGGAAAATGGGGAGTGATTGACATTCAAGGAAATCTCATAGTCTCATGTGAGAATAACAACATCGTTCTGTAATACTACCAAAATAAACGAAATAATAATGGCGATGCAACTGTGGAAGTAAAAACGCCGCATGCGACCACTGAAGAGAGAAGTAACATAGCACTCGTCGAAATAATTGGCGAATACATGTATTAGATTCTTTCTTATATTGTTCTAATCAAAAATCCATCATCTCTACGGAGTTCAGTTTTTCCTTTGTTTGTTTGTATTGCGATATCATTACCAGACCAGTACGCATTCGTCGCATCTAAAGGCATCTGCCCGTATACCCAAATCCACTAAAGCTTTCCTTACATCATGCTGCATCTTCTCTCTTACGAAAGAACAGGCAGATATGTTACGGCTTTTTGCATCCGAGGAAAACAAGACCGTCAGTAAATTCATAGTCGATAAATTGCACCTTCCCAAAACTCAGATAAATAAATATGAGAAAAAAACTCCAGAAGAAAAGTCAAAATAAATGAAAAAGTGTCTTTCTAAATTATCTTGAATATTTCATTGACTTATTCAAAAACCGACATTATATTATAGGCATAAACACATAAAAATCCCGAACAGGGTAAGGAGTGCCTATGACAATAGACGAATTCAAGAAGGATTATCCGAATCTCGCGTTTGTAAAATCGAAGATACGGATAGAAGAGCTGGGCGGAATGAAAGATGAAAACTTCATTTTTGACGATGATACGCCGACTCTCGTGAAAAATGCTACAACGGTAATGCCTCTGAGCATTACGGACTTTCCCGGTGTTCTTAAATCAATGAGTGCGATGGAAGCAGGTGTTTGGGCGGTGACTAAATGCCAGGAACAAGGATGGGAAATTACAAGAGACAACATTGAATCTTGTCTTTCAAATCTTGAAATGGATTTTTAGGGAAGGAGAGTGTGGCGTATGAAAAAATCATTTGCGGCAGCTTTTGTGATGGTGCTGGTTTCGCTGACTTCCTGTGCAACAGCGAAAGGAATTTTTGGCAGAGATTACACAGTTCCGGTAACAGAATCTCTTGAAACAGTGCAGAGTAGAGCGGAAACGGAAATCAGTGACGGTTCATATCTCAGAAAGTTTAGCACAGTGGATAAGATGAACAGACATCATGAGGTAATATTCCTTGATGAGCAGTACATTTCGATTGACGGTGAGATTTATGCTTTCAAGTTCAATAATCTGATGTACTACGGTCTTGCTCTCAATTTAGGATCAGACAGAACCGTGACTTTGGATGGAACGGACAAGGTTCTTGGAATCCAGGGTTATGCGACTTCTGTGAAAAATCCTGAGCTGACAATTGGATTTATCTTTGCACGGAAACTTTTTGCACAGCCGGGCTACAGCAGTATGTACGAAGCAACCAGAATTGGTGGAGTTTCGTTCTATGCACCGAATGTAGATGACGGATATGTGGACGATTTCGGCAAATGGCACAGATATACATACTTTGATTACTTTGACAGCATCTTCAAGACTACAAAACAGGATGTTCGGACTGAAATGTACCAGGCAATCCAGCTTGAAAGGTCGTAGCTTATGATTGTTACAATAATTTCAGCGATTGTTGCAATTCCTGTATTATGCTTGCTTGCCAGGTACTGGTGGGTGCTGCTAGTTCTTGGAATATTAGCGATGGCTAGTCCGCTTGGAGCTTTGTTCCTGTAATTCAAATCAAAAAGAGGTCAGCAGAATTACGATTAGTGACTTCTTTCCTTTTCAAATCTTTCAAAAATCAATAGTTCAGATATAAATCAAAAATAGCGCAGTTGAAATTATTAAAAATGCTAAAAAAACGCAGCTTGTTTTGAATATGCTTATGAAGGAATATTAGAGTTCGCCTGAATTAACCACAGGCTTAAATCGGCAAGTTCTAAAAGGAAATAGAAAAAATAACTGTTTGACATATACACGCATAACGGTTATAATAAATGTATGATTAAAAGTTTTGCGGACAAAGAAACTGAGCTTATATATAAGCAGGAGTTTTCAAGACGCCTTCCGAATACAATTCAGAAAGTTGCCTTGCGAAAGCTCATGTTGATAGATAATGCGAAGTGTCTTGAAGATTTAAGGGTGCCTCCGAATAATCATTTGGAACAACTTGTGGGAGACAGGAAAGGGCAGCATTCTATCCGTATAAATGATCAGTGGCGTGTCTGTTTTACAGAAAAAGACGGACATTTTTACGATGTAGAAATTGTGGATTACCACTAGGAGCAAACTATGGCAGATTATATCGAAACACCTACAATGGGTGAAATTTTAAATGAAGAATTCTTTATTCCACTTGGGCTTTCTGCATATAGGGTGGCACAGGAAATTAATGTTCCTACATCTCGTATACAGGATATTCTGCACAATCGTAGAAAA
>SFCY01000027.1 GCA_004558865.1 Bacteroidales bacterium | reverse complement strand
CTCTAACTTACTGCGATCCAATAGGGATTGGAGCCTCTCTTTTTTCTTTTCCATCTTTTCTTTTTGAGGTGTCAACCATATTTAAAAAAAGACAGCGTGCGCCGAAAGCCCATTCGAGGCCTGTCAACGAGCGACGTGAGGACGGTGCACAGGCGGGTTTTCGTTTGTGGGGTCGAGTTTTTTTGTTGGAAATGTTGTTAAACGGATTAATTTGTATAACTTTGTGGCATAATACAAAAACTTATGATACAAAACAAGCTTAAATCGGTTGCCAGTCTCTTGTTTGCGGCGCTGTGCGCTGTCACCATGCACGCGCAGAACGCATTCGACTGGCCCTACAAGATCGAGAACGGAACCATTGTGACGGAAGTGCCGCAGCGTCCTTCGGGGCAGCAGAACGCCTTAGGACTCACCACGCCCAAGCTGAAGGTTGTGCGAGTGGGCTTTGTGGGCCTGGGAATGCGTGGGGCCGACGCCGTGGCGCGGTGGACCTACATCAACGGCACGCAGACCATGGCTCTGTGCGACCATGAGAAGGACCGGGCTGAGGCCTGCAACGAGACGCTGCGCAAGGCCAGCATGCCGGCAGCCGACATCTACTACGGCGAGGAGGGCTACAAGAAGCTCTGCGAGCGCAAGGACATCGACCTGGTCTATATCGCCACCGACTGGCTCCACCACTTCCCCGTGGCCAAGTATGCCTTGGAGCATGGCAAGAATGTGGCCATAGAGGTGCCCTCGGCCATGAACCTGCGCGAGATATGGCAGCTGATCGACCTTGCCGAGAGCAAGCGGCTCCACTGCCTGATGCTCGAGAACTGCTGCTACGACTTCTTCGAGCTCAACTCGCTCAACATGGCCCAGCATGGAGTCTTTGGTGAGGTGGAATACGTGGCCGGCGCCTACCGCCACGACCTCTCCCCGTTCTGGGACGCCTACTGGAAGAAGGATGCCAACGACAAGTTGGGATGGCGATTGGACTACAACCAGAAGTATCGTGGCGACGTATACGCCACCCATGGGCTGGGCCCCATCGCCCAGGTGCTCGACATTCACCGTGGCGACCGCATGAAGACCCTCGTGGCCATGGACACGAAGTCCATCAACGGAAAGGCGTGGGTGGAGAAGATGTCGGGGCAGAAGTGCGACCAGTTCGCCAACGGCGACCATACCATCACCCTCATCCGCACGGAGAACGGCAAGGTGATCGAGGTGCAGCACAACACCATGACACCCCAACCCTACAACCGCATGTACCAGCTTGTGGGCACAAAGGGATTCGCCAACAAGTATCCCATGGAGGGCTATGCCCTCTCGGGCGATGAGATGAAGGCGGCCGGCGTGGCCCCGTCGTCCGACGACCTCTCCGGCCACGACTACATGCCCAAGGCCGACATGGATGCTCTGGTGAAGAAATATGAGAGTCCCATCGTGGCCAAATATGAGAAGAGGGCCAAGGAGGTGGGCGGCCATGGCGGCATGGACTACATCATGGACAGCCGCCTGGTCTATTGCCTGCAGCATGGTCTGCCCTTCGACATCGACGTATACGACTTGGCGGAGTGGTGCTGCCTGGCCGAGTTGGGCTCGCTCTCGATGGGCCATGGCAACATGCCCGTGGAGGTGCCCGACTTCACGCGCGGCTACTGGAATGTGCAGCGCGGCTACCGCCACGCCTTCGCCTCGCCAGAGGAGGAGGCCAAGGTGGAAGCCGAGTCGGCTGCCTTCACGCAGCAGCTCAAGGAGAAGGGCGCCAAATACTGGAACAAAAGAGACAAAAAGAAATAAGCATAACCTTGCATCTGCCCCAAAAACGGCCTGGAATGCCTTGACTTGAGGCTGTCTGTCGTAGAATTTTATGCGCGTAAGCGCAATTTTACGCGATAGCGATTTTCGTCATGGACAGACTTGCCACCTTTCCGGGAGGTCCGCTGCGCTCAGCGGACACTATACAATGCAGAGTTCACTCTCTAATTGTGATTTCATTGTCCGCTGAGGGCAGCGGACCTCCCGGACAAAGGGGTAGCTGTCGAGCTTGCTCGTAAGGCAACCCCATCACTTCAGACCCATAGCTCCATTGGGAGCGTAAGCCAGAACAAGACAATTTTCCTTCCCCCTCTCCACGAACTTGCCTTGAATCCACGGAAAATATCCGATGTGTCCTCTTTCTTTGCCGCTGCCTGTCGCCTTGGCTATCCTCTCCGCACCGTAGGCTTTTCCCTATCGGCTTGTAGGGAAATGTCCTGCAGGATGATGGCGCAAAGTATTAACTTTGCTGATGAAAAAAACGATTGGTATGAAATCTCAAATCAGTAAGACAGCTTTCCTCATCTGTGTGATGCTCCTGGCATTCGGACTGGGCATGACGGCCAAGAAACCCCGCGTGGAACGGGGCATGACAAAACAGCAGGTGGCGGCCATCTTAGGCCAGCCCGCCAACACCAGTTTTGACGAGAACGGTGAGACTTGGGAGTATTTGAAAAGTTCGCTCATAAGCAACTCCACTAACCGCATTGTGGTATGCTTCGGTCGGGACGATCGGGTGAGGGCTTTCCAGTCCTCTACCATCGATAATTCCACCAACACACTGTTGGGTTATGGCCGGCGGCCGGGCGACTATCCTATGCCAGTGGCACAAAATCCCGATTACTATGGCCTCGACAACGAGAGGTTCGGCACATTATATAATAAGGTAAGGGATGCGAGTTTCGACAGCAACCGCTTCGACCTCGTGGAAGTGGCTTGTCTGGGCTGTTGGTTCAGTTGCAGTCAGGTGGCGAGTCTGCTCAGACTCTTCACTTTCAGTGATGCCAAGTTCAAGGTGTTGGGTATGGTGGCTCCCCGCATTGTGGACCCGCAGAATGCCGCCGACATCTATCGTGAGTTTGATTTCTCGTCCGACAGGGACAAGGCGGCTGAGATCCTGAGAGGGCGATGAAGTTTATGGCCGGTTCTAAAAATTAGGTTTGAAACCAAGCTTTTAGAACCGACCTAAACATTGAATTACCGTGAATTGACCACGAATATTCCGCAAATAGTTGATTGCTGAGGAATGATTGTCCGCCATTTTCCTACCGAGGCTTCAGCAACTGCAGGAGTGGAATCCAATTGCAGGCACCGTGCCTTGCGCCGGCTCCTGCAAATGGATGTTTGCGGATAATCATTGATGAGAGATTCGTGGTCAATTCATGGCGATTCTTGTAGAACGCACAATGCCCATGAAGAATGTAGGTGAAGCCGACAGCGCGCTGTGGCTTTTAGTTTTATAACCAAAACCAAGAAAATCTTTTGTGACTGCGTATTATCCGTTGAGGGTAGCGGGTCTCAATCCTGAAGTAAACTTTGTAAGTTTTGTAGGTGTTGTAGGGATCGCGTCAGCCTGTTTTCCAATCCGCCCAATAAAAAAGTACGGCTTTTTCTTTGTGTTCTCGAACCTTTGCGCTAACTTTGCCGTCATACACTACTATCTGAATCATGGAACAAGAACTGCCCGCCCAGTGGGCCAATTTTTATCTGAAGGATGTGACGTTTGTCGACCTCATGCGGCGCCGCATCTACAATGTCCTCATCGTCGCCAATCCCTACGATGCCTTCATGCTCGAGGACGATGGGCGCGTGGAGGAGAAAATCTACAATGAATATGTGGAGCTTGGGCTTCGCTATCCTCCCACCTTCACGCAGGTGTCGACCATCGACGAGGCGGAGAAAGTGCTGCAGACCACCAACATCGACTTGGTGATATGCATGCCGGGCAACGCCGACAACGACGCCTTCACCGTGGCGAGAGCCGTGAGGCAGCGGTTCCCCAAGATTCCCTGCGTGGTGCTGACACCTTTCTCCCACGGCATCACACGGCGCATGAAGGACGAGGACATGAGCAGCTTCGACTATGTGTTCTGCTGGCTCGGCAACACCAACCTCATCCTCTCCATCATCAAACTCATCGAGGACAAGATGAACCTTGACCACGACATCGGCGAGGGCGTGCAGATGATCCTGCTCGTGGAGGACTCCATCCGTTTCTACAGCAGCATCCTACCTATATTATACAGCTACATCCTCAACCAGAGCCAGAACTTCGCCACCGAGGCCCTCAACCGCCACGAGGCCACGCTGCGCATGCGCGGGCGGCCCAAGGTGGTGCTGGCCCGCAACTACGAGGAGGCCATCGAGGTGTATGAACGATACAAGGACAACGTGCTGGGCGTGATTTCCGACGCCCGCTTCCCCATGACAGCCTCTTCGCCCCAGCCCTCCATGCAGGGTGGGGGAGTGACCACCGACAAGGCTCCCGACGCCGGCTTCAGGCTGCTGCGCGCCATACGCAAGGAGGACGAGTTTGTGCCGCTCATCATGGAGAGTTCCGAGGGCGACAATAGGCAGAAGGCGCTCAGTGAGCACTTCCTCTTCGTGGACAAGCAGTCGAAGGCCATGAGCATCGAGCTGAGGCGCATCCTCGAAGAGCACATGGGGTTCGGCGACTTCATCTTCCGCGACCCCAAGACCAAAAAGGAGGTCGTGCGCATCCACTCCCTGAAGGAGCTGCAGGACAATGTGTTCAAGATCCCCAACGACTCCATGCTCTACCACATATCGCGCAACCACGTGAGCCGCTGGCTCTCCGCGCGGGCCATCTTCCCCGTGTCGGCCTTCCTGAAGCACATCACGTGGAAGAAATACCAAAGTGTGGACGGGCACCGCAAGATCATCTACGACGCCATCGTGAAATACCGCCACATGAAGAACATCGGCGTCGTGGCTGAGTTCGACCGCCACAAATACGACCAGTATGGCCACTTCGCCCGCATCGGCGAGGGGTCGTTGGGCGGTAAGGGGCGCGGCCTGGCCTTTCTCGACAACATCATCAAGCGGCATCCCGAAATGGGCCAGTTCGACAACGTCACCGTGCGCATCCCGAAGACACTCGTGCTGTGCACCGACATCTTCGATGAGTTCATGGACAACAACAACCTCTACGACATTGCCCTGAGCGACGCCCCCGACGAGGAGATACTGAGACACTTCCTCCGCGCCCAGTTGCCCGACGCCTTCATCGACGACTTCTTCACGTTCTTCCAAGCCGTGAAGCGTCCCATCGCCATACGCTCCAGCTCGCTGCTCGAGGACAGCCACTACCAGCCCTTCGCCGGCATCTATTCCACTTATATGATTCCCTACGTGGAAGACAAGTACGCCATGCTCCAGATGCTCGCCGCCGCCATCAAGAGTGTCTACGCCTCGGTCTACTACCGCGACTCAAAGGCATACATGACGGCCACCCAGAATGTGATCGACCAGGAGAAGATGGCCGTCATCCTGCAGGAAGTGGTGGGCAACACCCATGGCAGCCACTATTATCCCAACATATCCGGCGTGCTGCGCTCGCTCAACTATTATCCCATCGGAAAGGAGAAGGCCGAGGAGGGCATCGCATCGCTGGCCTTGGGACTGGGCAAGTATATCGTCGACGGCGGGCAGACACTGCGCCTCTCGCCCTACCATCCCACCCACGTGCTGCAAACCTCTGAGGTGGGCTCCGCCCTCCGCGACACGCAAAAGGAGTTCTATGCCCTCGACCTGAGCCATGTGTCGAACGACTTCAAAGTCGACGACGGCTTCAACATCCGCAGGCTGAGCGTGAGGGAGGCCGAGCGGGACCAAACCCTCAACTTCATCGCCTCCACCTACGACGCCAACGACGACATCATACGCGACGGCATCTATCCCGGTGGGCGCAAGCTCATCACCTTCAAGGGCGTGCTGCAGCAGGGCGTGTTCCCGCTGCCCCAGCTCATGCAGATGGCCATGAGGCTGGGAGCCGACGCCATGCGCCGCCCCGTGGAGATAGAGTTCGCCTGCAACATTGGCGCCGACCGCTCGGGCGAGTTCTGCCTGCTGCAGATACGGCCCATCGTCGACGCCAAGCAGATGCTCGACGAGGACATCACCAAAATCAGCGACGACCGGTGCCTGCTGCGCTCCCACAACTCCTTGGGGCACGGCATTTCCGAGGATGTGGCTGATGTGGTCTACGTCAAGATGACCGACGACTACAACGCCGCCGAGAACCCGCAGATCGTGGGCGAGCTTGAGGCCATCAACCGCAGCTTCCTCGAACGCCAGCAAAGCTACATCCTCGTCGGCCCCGGTCGTTGGGGATCCAGCGACCCCTGGCTTGGCATTCCTGTGAAGTGGCCCGACATCTCGGCGGCCAGCATCATCGTGGAGGTTGCCCTGCCCCATTACCATGTCGACCCCAGCCAAGGCACCCACTTCTTCCAAAACCTCACCAGCTTCGGCGTGGGCTACTTCACGGTGGACCTCAACACCGGCAATGGCATGCTGCGCAGGGACATCCTCGACAGCATGACGGCTGTGGAGGAGACCACCCACCTGCGCCACGTCAGATTCCCAAAACCGCTTAAATCGTTGATGGATGGGAAGAAACAAGAAGGAATAGTCTTGCTGCCAGAAGAGGCGGAGAAACAAAACGATATTGATTAAGTATTTTTTAACAGAAAATCCTTGGTGGTATAGAAAATAACAACTATATTTGCCACGTCTTTATGACAGAATGCCATATAACAAGGACTTAAAACCGCAACCAACCAGAAGTTTACTTTAAATTTAAATAGTTATTACTATGGAAGTTGAAAAAATTCTTCAAGAGCTTAAACGCAAGCATCCGGGCGAGGCAGAATTCCTGCAGGCCGTGGAAGAAGTGCTTTACTCAATCAAGGACGTTTACAACCAGCATCCCGAGTTCGAGAAGGCTCACATCATTGAGCGTCTCGTAGAGCCGGAGCGCGTGCACATGTTCCGTGTGCCATGGGTCGACGACCAGGGCAACGTGCAGGTGAACATCGGCTACCGCGTGCAGTTCAACGGCGCCATTGGCCCGTACAAGGGTGGCTTGCGCTTCCATCCCTCAGTCAACCTCAGCATCATGAAGTTCCTCGGCTTCGAGCAGACCTTCAAGAACGCCCTCACAACCCTGCCCATGGGCGGTGCCAAGGGTGGTTCCGACTTTGCTCCCCGCGGCAAGAGCGACGCAGAGGTGATGCGTTTCTGCCAGTCGTTCATGACCGAGCTCTATCGCTACATCGGTCCGGACGAGGACGTCCCCGCAGGCGACATCGGTGTGGGCGGCCGTGAGATTGGTTACCTCTTCGGCCAGTACAAGAGACTCACCCACCAGTTCCAGGGCGTGCTGACAGGCAAGGGCATGGAATGGGGAGGCTCTATCCTCCGTCCCGAGGCAACAGGCTTTGGCGCCCTCTACTTCGTCAAGCAGATGCTTGAGACCCGCAATGAGACCCTTGAGGGCAAGACAATCGCCATCTCCGGCTTCGGCAACGTGGCTTGGGGCGCAGCTCTGAAAGCTACCCAGCTCGGCGGCAAGGTCATCACCATCAGCGGCCCCGACGGCTACATCTACGATCCCGCAGGCCTCGACGAGGAGAAAATCAACTACATGCTTGAGCTCCGTTCCAGCGGCAACGACATTTGCGAGCCCTACGCACAGAAGTTCGCCGGCTCCAAGTTCTTCAAGGGTGAGAAGCCCTGGAACCAGAAAGCCGACATCTATCTCACTTGCGCAACTCAGAACGAGCTCAACGGTGAGGATGCCGATAAGATTATCGCCACCAAGCCTATCGCTGCCGTTGAGGTCAGCAACATGGGCTGCACGGCCGAGGCTGTGGAGAAGTTCCTCGCTGCCAAGGTGCTCTTCGCTCCGGGCAAGGCTGTCAACGCAGGTGGCGTGGCTACCAGCGGCCTTGAGATGACCCAGAACTCCATCCGTCTGCACTGGACGAAGGAGGAGGTAGACGAGAAGCTGCACCACATCATGCACTCCATCCATGAGCAGTGCGTGACCTACGGCAAGGAGCCCAACGGCTACATCAACTATGTGAAGGGCGCCAACGTGGCCGGCTTCATGAAGGTAGCCAACGCCATGCTCGCCCAGGGCGTTGTCTAAAGCACAAACTTAAACCCCATATCACGAGGGCGCGACGCGACAGTGTCGCCGTGTCGCGCCCTTTCAGTCATTTAGCAGAGAGAAAATTACTGCTCCCCTTAGTGGAGAACATTTCATACCCCAACTTACCCATTATCTCACTCATGAAAACAATTTCAACCCCTCAAGCTCCCAAGGCCATTGGCCCCTACAGCCAGGCCATTTGCGCCGGTGGATTTGTCTTTGCCTCTGGCCAGTTGCCCATCGATCCGACAACGGGAGAGTTTCCACAAGGCGGAGTAAAAGAACAAACCCGGCAGAGCATCCTCAATGCCCAGGCCATACTCAAGGAGGCGGGACTCGACCTCTGCAACGTTGTCAAGACCACGGTGTATCTGTCCGACATGAATGATTTCGCTGCCATGAACGAGGTGTATTCCCAGTTCTTCAGCGAGCCGTTCCCCGCACGCTCCGCAATCGCCGTGAAGACCCTTCCCAAGCATGCACTCGTTGAGGTGGAATGCATCGCAGAAGGAAAATAATTTTATTGGAACAATATTATCGAATCATTAGAGAAAGACCT
The DNA here is from genome assembly GCA_004558865.1 of Bacteroidales bacterium. Taxonomy (GTDB): domain Bacteria; phylum Bacteroidota; class Bacteroidia; order Bacteroidales; family Bacteroidaceae; genus Prevotella. The sequence goes on along the minus strand of SFCY01000027.1, from coordinate 14,011 downwards.
CTTCAACCCCGCAGCATCCCTGCGGGGTTTTTTGGTCATGCATGGTTCCCGACGCACCATGCAAAAGCGGACTTTCGCCGTATGTGCGGATGAATGGAAACCGGTCGAACCTCCCTTTGGGATTGGCGCCAACCCTACCCGCACGGTCCTGTTGCTTGGGTTCTGGTTTCCCGCCTTTAGTCGGGAGGGGCTTAGGGGGGGGAGGCCGGCACATCGCTCACAAATCCCATCTCAATAGGGATTTCCCTATGTTAAAGTAGGGAAACTTGCCATACGCTTTGCGTTTTTTGTCTTATCTTTGCAAGTGTGATAATGTAGACTTAAAGATAGAGGTTATGAATAAGAGTTTGATTTTTGCCTTGAGTGGGCTATTGGTTCTCAGTGGATGCGACACCTACGCTGGCGCTGGTGCCTACACAGGTTCAACCATTGGCAGCATCTTGGGTTCTGCCATCGGTGGCATCAGCGATGGGCCACGCGGGTCGGACATTGGTACCCTTGTTGGCATGATCGGTGGTGCTGCCGTGGGCGCAGCCATTGGCAATAGTGCCGACCAGCGCGCCCACGACGAAATGGTGGAGCATCGCGAGGCTGTGAAACAGCGCCGCATGCAGCAGGACGGCCAGCAGGCTACTCCTGATTACAACTACAACTACGACCGAATCGGCAATTACAGCAAGAACAGTTCCGACACCTACAATTACAACAGTGGCAGGGACTCTGACGACTATACCAGCGGCTTCGACGCAACCAACAGTGGTGACGACCGCATCTACGACTTCAATGGCTCTGACTACACTGGCGACTACAGCGCACAGCGGCCTACGGAGACCATGCCCTTGAACTCGTCGGTGGAGAACCTTGCACAGGGCTACACTTACGCTCCCGACATAGAGATCCGCAACGCGCGCTTCGTTGACGACAACCAGGACGGCAAGATACAGCGTGGCGAGCTTTGCAAGGTCATCTTCGAGGTTGTCAACCGCGGCAAGACCACCCTAACCGACCTGGTGCCCACAGTGGTCGAGACCACAGGCAACCGCCACGTCTTCATCTCGCCCAACATGCATGTGGAGAGTCTTGCCCCAGGCAAAGGAATCCGCTACACCGCGCTCCTGAAGGCCGACAACAGGCTGAAGTCCGGCACGGCACGCATCTGCGTGAGCGTCATCCAAGGAGGCAAGTCCATATCCAAGGTTTCCGAGTTCCGTATCCCAACGGTAAAATAGGGTTTGCGCCGCCGATGTGGACTCGGCCTCGAGTGGCTTCATAGCTTGTCGACGAAGAGTGCCGAGGGATGGCATTCCGTAGGCTGAAGCGGAAAAATGCAGTCTAAATACAATAATATCAATCTTTTAGCGTTCATGATGTATGATTAAGAACTAAACTCCAACTGTTTTGAAAGTATACGCGCTCTTGATATTAGGCTTTGCTCTCCTCAGTTGTTGCCCCGTTTGGGGACAAAAACAGCGCGGTAAGGCCACTTACTACTCCCGTAGGGCCACGGGGGCAAGGTCGGCCAGCGGTGAGCGCATCCATCACGACTCGCTCACCTGCGCCCATCGCAAATATCCCTTTGGCACAAGGCTTCGTGTGACCAATTTGGCCAATGGCCGTCAAGTGGAGGTGCGCGTAACCGACCGCGGGCCGTACGGCCGGGGAAAGATCATCGACTTGAGCTATGCTGCCGCAAGAGCCTTGGGCATGATAGCGCAGGGCATCGGGATGGTGGAGGTTGAGGCCATCGCTTTGCCATCGCCCCAGTTCCCCATGCGCCAGAAGGAGATTCTCGATATTATGGAAATTGACTTGGAGCAGTCACCCGTGGATTACAACATTGTGGAGAAATGGGCACCCCCAAAATCCGCGCCCAAGTTGAAAGTGAAAAGAGGGAAGAAGTAGGAGGGAAGAACGCAATCGGCTGACAGCAGGTGCGCGCCTCGTGTGGGCGGGGCGTAATGGTCTGCAATGCGCAGGATAGACACATCCTCTTTCGTATTCTAAAAAAATAAAAAGCGGAACCCCGCGTGGGATTCCGCTTATTTGATTTCCTTGTGATGCAGGAAGATTAGTCGCAGTTGACGAGCTTGTGGTCAGAGCCGAGCACGTCGGTGATCTTCTCCTTGTACATGTCTGTCATGTAGGCACGAGCCACCTTGCCATACTGGCGAGGATCGAAGTACTCTGGATGCAGGGCCAGTGTCTCACGCACACCTGCTGTGTAAGCCAGACGGGAGTCGGAGTCGATGTTGATCTTGCAAACGGCACTCTTGGCAGCCTTGCGGAGCTGCTCCTCGGGTATACCAACAGCGTCGGGCAGCTTGCCTCCGTACTTGTTGATGATGTCTACATACTTCTGAGGAACAGAAGAAGAGCCGTGGAGCACGATGGGGAAGCCGGGGAGCTTCTTCTCGATCTCTTCCAGGACGTCGAAGGCCAATGGAGGAGGAATCAGGCGACCTGTCTTCGGGTCGCGTGTGCACTGCTCGGGCTTGAACTTGTAAGCGCCGTGGGAAGTGCCGATGGAGATAGCCAAGGAGTCGCAGCCAGAACGCTCGCTGAACTCGATGACCTCCTCGGGGCGTGTGTAGTGAGACTCCTCGGCAGAAACCTCATCCTCAACACCTGCGAGAACGCCCAACTCTGCCTCAACCGTCACGTCGAACTGGTGGGCGTAGTCCACGCACTTCTTGGTCAGCTCGATGTTCTCATCGAAGGGCTTGGAAGAAGCGTCGATCATCACCGAAGAGAAGCCCATGTCCACGCAGCTCTTTACGAGCTCGAAGCTGTCTCCATGGTCGAGGTGCAGCACAATCTCAGGATGGTTGCATCCCAAGGACTTTGCAAACTCCACGGCACCCTCTGCCATGTAGCGGAGCAGGATGGGGTTGGCATAGTTGCGTGCGCCCTTTGAAACCTGGAGAATCACCGGCGAACGGAGCTCGGAAGAGGCTGTGATGATGGCCTGGAGCTGCTCAAGGTTGTTGAAGTTGAATGCAGGGATTGCATAGCCGCCGTTGACGGCTCTTGCAAACATCTCGCGTGTATTGACGAGACCTAAATCTTTATAACTTACTGCCATTGTATAATAAAATTATAAACTAACAATCTTTTTTTTATACTAAATCTTTAATAACTGAATGTTATCTCGAACATTGTCGTAGAAGTGGCGGCATGCAGCCGCTTGGAGGCATTCGGTCAGCACAGCCCATTCTTGCGCGGTGGGGGCGACGTGCCTCTTATACACTGCAAAGATACGATTTTCTTTGTGTACGGCAAAATTCGTGGCCCACTTTTCCGCTGTTGACGGTTAAAAAAAGTATATATTTATCTTTTTGTAACGTTCGGTTGGCAATCTGGCCATTCATGATCCGCGATTCACTGTTTTGCCGTATGCCCAACTTGTTGCCGTCTCTAATTCCTTCTCATTCCCAAGGTGAGCTTGTAGGCCACGTGGAGCATCAAGTAGCGGGGCAGTGAGTTGGTCCATTGCTCTGTCCGTCCCTGCTCGTTGAGGGTGTATTGTGTGGTCTTCAATTGGCCGAGGATGTCGAAACCGTCGATGGAGACTGAGAGCTTGTCCTTGAGGAACAGTCGTGTCAGTCGGGCGTTCCACACCCACTCGTTGTCGTTCATCGCCTTGTCGTTGTAGCCCCTGCGGATGTAGTTGGTGATGTCGGTAGAGAATTGCAGGTGCCAAGGCAGCCGCCATGTGGCGTTGAGTCCGAGGCTGTTGTTCCAAGCGTTGGTCTTGGAGAAGTCCTCGCGGCTTCCCGTCACGTGTTGGTTGCTGAATCCTCCGAAGATGTCCACCCTATTCTCGCCCTTGGAGTAGCCCACGCCCAGCCGCCAGCTGTTCTCCCAAGTGTCCACTGTGCTGCGCCCCCTGTCCATTCCGGCCGTCTGCATGAGGTCCACGCTGTGGCGGTAGTAGGTAGAGCCATGCAGGGCGATGCCCAACTCCTTGTGCTTTTGCAGCGGATGCCAGTCGTAGGTGGCTTGAATCGAGGCGTCCCAGTTGCCGTTGATGTTCTCTGGTCGCGAGTGGGTGATGCCCGTCGTCTTGTCGTAGACCACGGAAGTGGCCTGTGCGTTTCGCGTGACGCTCCATTTTGCGCCGCCGTTGATTGAGTTCTGCGTCTGCGGGAAGACAGCATAGAAGAATGCCGAGACATCGTAGTTCCGCGAGTTCTTCAGATGTGCGTTGCCGTCGCTCACCTGCAGGGGGTTGCTGTCGTCGTGGATGCCGAGCAGCTGCACCAGGTTGGGTTGCATTTCCGACGACGACAGGCTCGCGACCAAGAAGCGGTTTGCCGTGGAGTCGTTGTTGAAGTAATACACCGACAGTTGGCCATTGACCAAGGCGGCGTTGCGGCTGCGGTCGTATTGGCGCGAGCGGTAATAGCGCAGGTGTTCGTGTTTCAGTTCTATGCCCGTGGAGAGCATCACTTTCAGCGCCGGCCTCATGGTGCCGTTGCCCCCATCATAGTAGAGGGAGGGAGTGAAGACATGGCTGTTCTGCCACAAGTCGCTCCGGTAGCTGTTGGTGGCGTCGAGCACGTTGAGCAGGGCTTCGCGCGAAGAGGGCAGCAGGCCGAGTGGGTAGCTCTTCTCCACGTAGTCGGCCAACTGGTCGAGCCTGTAGAGGGAGCTTGCGCTGTGGTCGAAACTCTGACGGTAGGCGTAGGAGATACCCGGCAGTAGGTGCACGTCGGAGTCGCGGTTGAGGGTGAACACATGCTGGTAGGAGGTTCCGCCGTTGAAGTTGAAGCTGTTGTAGGGCGCGTCTGTATACTGGTTGCGATGGTCCTCGGTGCCAGTAGTGAGGTAGTCGATCTGGTTGATGGCGAAGTTGCGGTTCTTGCCGTGGGAGTAGTTGGCCGACACATTCGCCGACATGCTGTTCTGCCAGCCTTCCTCCGTCTTGCCAAACGACTTCACCATCGTCACGTTGCCCGCCCAGCTGAGTTGCTGGCCGTTGCTCCGGCTCTCGTTGCGCACGCGGTTGACCGCCATCTTCATCAGCCGCTGGCTTGCGCCGGGCAGGAACAAGCTGTCCAAGAGGTCGCCCGCCCACGAGGGATTGCCGTTGAACGACCCCGAGAGCGACTGTGAGAACGCGTGGTTCTGACTGAAGGAGAACGAAGAGGAACCGTTGACGATGAGGCCTTTGGGGTGGGTGCTGAATGCGGCCGACAGTTGGTAGAGGCGCGACTTGGTGCGGCTTTGCGTCTTGTTCAATCCGTAGGTGTCGCCGCCCTCAAGATAGTTTTGCGTCGTAGTGCGCGAGCGGTATTCATTGTCGGAATAGTTGTAGCTTCCCGTTGCCGACACATAGTCGTCCTCCGTCTTTCCTTCGTGTCGGTAGTCGAAGCTGGCCATTTTGGTGGCCGTCTTCCCCGACTGCGTCGACGGCTCCACGCTGTAGTCGCCCTCGCCGGGCACGGAAGAGTCGTTGATGTTGTTCGCCTGTCCCGTCAGTGTGAGCCGGTCCTTCTTGGTGTAGCCCATGGCGAAGGCGCGTCCCGAGTAGCGGTTGTTGCTTCCTGCGGCGAGGTCGACGTTGCCTATCATGCCCTGGTGGTACTGCTTCTTCAGATTCACGTCCAGCACGAACTGCTTGTCGCCCGTGTCCACACCCATGAGTCGCGACTGTCGTCCCGCCTTCTCGTAGGCCTTCACCTTGTCCACCGTGTAGGCCGGCAGGTTCTGCAGGGCTTTCTTGGCGTCGCCGTTGAAGAAGTCGCGGCCGTCGATGAGCAGCGAGCTCACTTGCTTTCCGTTGATTTTTATCACACCGTTCTCCAGTGTCGCCCCCGGCAACTGTCGGATGAGCGCGTCGAGCATGGAACCCTCGGAGAGCTGGAAGGCCGTAGCGTCGTAGACGATTGTGTCGCCCTTTGTCACCATCTTGATTTTGGTGGCCTTCACCACCAGCTCGTCGAGCATGGTGGTGTTTTCCTTGAGTTTGATGTCGCCGATCCATTGCTGTGCCACGCGTTCACCCATTCTCACCTTCACCCGCTTGTAGGCCGTCTTATAGCCAATGGCCGAGGCGCGCAGGATGTATTCGGTGTTGTTCTGCACGTTCTCTATATTATAATAGGAGTAGATGTCGTTGCTCCAGGTGGTGTCCGACCTCATGATTGCCGTCGCCACCACCGAGCTGTCCTCTATGGAGAGCAGCTCCACCGTGGCGTTGGGAATCGTTCGGCCTGTAGCGTCGTCTACAACGCGGCCTGTCAGCTTGCGGGCAGACACCGACAGCGTCACAACGAGAAGCAGCAGCACGGTGACTGCGCGTTGGATGGGATGAGTGGTAGTAGGCATGTAATGTTTCCTTGTCATTTTATTTTGTAGTTTCAGTGGGTTTGACAATCAATTGCTGCCGGCGAGGGTCAGAGGTCGCTGTCCTCCAACTGGAACAAGTCGTTGACCGGCTTTCCAAAGACTTTTGACAGCTTTAGGGCCAAGAGCGTGGATGGCGTATACCGTTCCGACTCAATGGCATTGATGGTCTGTCGGCTGACGCCAATCTCCTCCGCGAGCTGCTGCTGCGTAATCCTGTGTATGGCTCGCTCCACACGAATGTTGTTCTTCATCGCCATTCCTCCTTTTCGTTGTGTGTTTCTGCCCTCATCTTGTGGATCTCCCAATGGAAGCGGAGAATGAACAGCAGGAAGATCAGCATTCCCTGATACATCATGACGTAGAGCCATGGAAAGCCGTAGAAGAGCAGCTCAAAGGCGATGAACAATAGCGCGTTGGCCGTGAAGGCCCACATCAGTGAGCGCAGGCGCAGCAACAGGGTCAGTTCGTCCTCTTCCTTCAGGGCCGACATGGCGACGAAATACAGTCCTAAATAGCCCGCCACCATCTCTATCTCGTCATACCAAGATTCGTTGGTCACGATGAAGCCCTTGTTGCCAAAAGAATAGTCGGGCACCACTGAGAACACCTTGGAAGAGAAGGCTGGCAGCGCATCCGCGATATCGAGGATGGTGACCAACAAGGCAACTCCTATCAGCACCCATCCTATGGCATTGAAGCGGTGGGGCAAAAGAAAATACTTTTTCATAATCTCGCTTTTTTATACGTGAATACTCATGTTGTTGAACGCTGCAAAGGTAAAGTTTACTTTCCAAAGTAGCAAGCAAATTATACAAAAAGTTGATTTTGCTTAACTTTATTTAGTAGATTCTACTTGGATATGGCCATTCAGCCACTGCGCTATCGCTTTCTGCCAATCAACCCATACCTTGTAACGAAACTTGCCCTGTTGTTTGTCAATTGGGAAAAAAGCAGTAACTTTGTGACATCAAATTGATACTTGACTTGAAAAAACTAAGAGACCAAACATCTTATTGCTATATAATATGAACAAATACCCTATTCTCACCCTTGCAGGGATTGCCATGGCCACCTCCGCGGCCCATGCCTCGCATCATGGCGGCAGGGACGGCGCGACGAAGAAGCCCATGAACATCATCTACATCATGTGCGACGACCATTCCTATCAGACCATCAGCGCCTACGACCAGCGGCTCACGCAGACTCCCAACATCGACTGGATAGCCCAGCACGGCACACGCTTCACTGAGAGCTTCGTGGCCAACTCCCTCTCAGGGCCTTCGAGAGCCTGTCTGCTCACGGGCAAGCACAGCCACAAGAATGGGTTCACCGACAACACGCGCACCTTTGACGGCAGCCAGCAGACCTTTCCAAAACTGTTGCAGCAAGCCGGCTACGAAACCTGCGTCGTCGGCAAGTGGCACCTCACCAGCGACCCAACAGGCTTCGACTATTGGGACATCCTCACCGGTCAGGGCGACTACTACAATCCCACCTTCATCGACAATGGAAAGACCGTGAAGCGACAGGGCTACGTGACCAACATCATCACCGACCTGGCCATAGACTGGATGAGCAACAAGCGCGACAAGTCGAAGCCCTTCTGCCTGCTCCTCCACCACAAGGCCCCCCACCGCGTGTGGAGTCCCGACACGTGCGACCTCGACCTCTACAACGACGTGGCCTATCCGCTTCCCGACAATTTCTACGACAACTATGAGGGGCGCTTGGCGGCCCAGAAGCAGGAAATGAGCATCATCAAGGATATGGACGTGGTCTACGACCTCAAGATGGCCGACCACGAGAACGAGATCCACTCGCCCAACAAGACGCTCGAAGAGTGGGGGCGCGCCAACTACATGCGCATGACGCCCTCGCAGCGCGCCCAGTGGGACGCCCACTACGACCCCATCATCCGAAAATTCAAGGAGCAGCACCTTTCCGGCAAGGAGCTTGCCGAGTGGAAATACCAGCGCTACATGCACGACTACATGCGCGTGATCCACTCCGTCGACCGCAATGTGGGACGCGTCATCCAGTATCTCAAGGACAACGACATGCTCGACAACACGATGATTGTCTACACCTCCGACCAAGGGTTCTACATGGGCGAGCACGGATGGTTCGACAAGCGCTTCATGTATGAGGAGTCGTTCCGCACGCCGCTGCTCGTCTATCTCCCCGGAGGCAGGCACGGCGACGTTGACGCGATGGTGCAGAACATCGACCACGCCCCCACCTTCTTGGAGCTGGCCGGCGCAGAGGTGCCCGCCGACATCCAGGGCGTGAGCTACCTGCCGCTCCTGCAGGGCAAGAAGCCCCGCGGCTGGCGCCGGTCGCTCTACTACCATTATTATGAGTATCCCGCCGAGCACTCCGTATGCAAGCACTATGGCGTGAGGACGAAACGCTATGCCCTCATCCATTTCTACGACGACATCGACACGTGGGAACTCTACGACCTGAAGAAGGACCCCGAGCAGATGCACAACATCTACGGCCAGCCCGGCACGGAGAAGATCACCAAGCAACTGCGCGAGGAGCTCCACCGTCTGCAGGAGCAGTACGACGACCCCATCCGCTTCACCCTGAGCGACAATTAGGCGGCCATGCAAGACACCTTTGCCCCCTTCGCCCGTCCGCTCTATGTGATGCTCAAGCCCATTGGGGCAGCGTGCAACCTGCGATGCAACTATTGCTACTACTTGGAGAAGAGCCACCTCTACGGCCCTGGCTCCATGCCGCGTATCGACGACAGGCTGCTTGAGCGCTTCATCCGCGAGTACATCTCCGCGCAGACCACCCCCGACGTGCTCTTCACATGGCACGGAGGGGAGCCTCTCCTGCTGCCCCTGTCGTTCTACCGCAAGGCCGTGGCCCTGCAACAGAGGTATGCCGGCGGCCACCGCATCTGCAACGCTCTTCAGACCAACGGCACGCTGCTCACCGAAGAGTGGTGCGCCTTCCTGCGCGACAACAATTTCTTGGTGGGCATCTCACTCGACGGCCCCCAGCACTGCCACGACCGCTACCGCCTCACGGCCACGGGGCATCCCTCGTGGGAGAGGGTGATGGACGGCGTGAGGCTGCTCAACAAGTTTGGCGTGGAATGGAACGCCATGGCAGTGGTCAACGACTACAATGCCAACCATCCCTTGGAGTTCTACCGGTTCTTCAAGGACATCGGCTGCCGCTACCTCCAGTTCACGCCCATCGTGGAGCGCGAGCTGGCCCATGCCGACGGCCGCCACCTTGCCCAGGTCGGCGAGGAGGGAGCCGTGGCTCCCTATTCGGTCGGTCCGCGGCAGTGGGGGAGTTTCCTCACGGCCGTCTTCGACGAATGGGTCAGACACGACGTGGGCCAGATCTTCGTGGAACTGTTCGACTGCATGTTGGCCAACTGGGTGGGCGTGGAGCCGGGCATCTGTGTCTATGCGCGCCAGTGCGGTCATGCCGCGGTGATGGAGCATAACGGCGACGTCTATTCGTGCGACCATTTCGTGTTTCCCCAATATCGGTTGGGCAATGTCCGTGACCACACGCTCGTGGAGATGCTCTACGGCCCGCGGCAGAGCCAGTTCTCGCGGCTCAAGCGGGACGGGCTGCCCAGGCAGTGCAGGGAGTGCCGCTTCGAGTTCGCCTGCCATGGCGAGTGTCCCAAGAACAGGTTCCTCACCGACCGCTACGGCGAGCCGGGACTCAACTACCTCTGCGAGGGCTACCATTCCTTTCTCCAGCATGTGGCCCCCTATATGGACTTCATGGCGGGCGAGTTGGCCTCGGAGCGGCCGCCGGCCAACATCATGCACCACATAGAAGAAATCGAACATCAAAACATAAACAGAAAAACGACAAACCAACAATGAGAACCCTATCACCTGACATCAAGGCACGCACCCTATTCCTGCTGAGCCTGTTCCTTCTTTTGTTATCCATTCTCCCCGCGTCGGCCCTTGCCCATAAGCGCGGCTACGACATCTGGCCTGTGCCACAGCAGCAGATTGCCGAGGACGCCACCGTGGCCACCACGGCCGAGGCCACGCTCATAGCCGGCAGCGGCTGCGACCCCTACACCGTCAGCCGCGCCAAGGCCATCCTCACCGAGCATGGCATCAAGCCCGTGGTGGGACGGAACCCCGTGGCCGGCCGCATGACCCTGCTCATCGGCGTCAATGGCTCGGGCGACCTCGCCGACAAGACCGCCACCCGCCTGTCGATGGCCCGCACGGTGTTCGCCCAGCCCAAATACGACCGCCACGCCATCGCCGTCGCAGGCGACAAGGCCGGGAATGCCCTGATAGTAGTCCTTGGAGAGAACACCGACGCGGTGTTCTGCGGCCTGGCCTCGGTGGAGCAGATGCTCGACGAGGAGCGGGGAAGCCTCAGCAAAGTGCGCATCTACGACTACGCCGACACCCAATACCGCGGTGTCATCGAGGGCTATTATGGCGTGCCTTACAGCAAGGAGGCCACCGAGGACCTTTTCCGCTTCATGGCCCGCTACAAGATGAACACCTACATGTATGGCGCCAAGAGCGACCCCTACCATTCGCGCTACTGGGACAAGCCCTATCCCACAACCATCACCGAAAAGGAGAAGGAGTTGGGCTGGCTGTCGCAGGACATGCTGCGTTCCATCACCGATGTGGCCCACCAGTGCAAGGTGAACTTCATCTGGGCCATTCATCCCGGCCAAGCCTTCACCGACTCCACCCAGACCGACGTGTTGCAGAGGATCATGTCGAAGTTTGCCGACATGCACCGCTTGGGCGTGCGCCAGTTTGGCGTGTTTGTCGATGATGTCGGTGTGCCCGACGACCAGCCTACGCTCCGCCTGGGCGCCGACCGCCTGACGCGCCTCCAGCAGCTCATCGACCAGAAGTGGAACTTCAAGAAGGCCAATCCCGCCGACACCGTGAAGCCGCTCCACTTCGTGCCACAGCTCTATGCCTACTCCTGGGTTGACGAGGCCAAGGCCAAGACGTTCTTCGAGTCGTTGGCCGGCACCCCATCCAAGGTCAATATCTACATCACCGGGCGCGCCATCTGGACTGTCCCCAACAGCGACGATCCCGCCAAAGTGAGCGGCTGGCTGGGGCGCGAGGTGGCCTGGTGGTGGAACTATCCTTGCAACGACAACGATATGGACAAGCTCTTCATGCTCGACACCTACCGCAACTTCGCCGACGAGGCCCACATCGACCGCAACGCCACGCTCCAACCCGACTTGCGCGGCGTGAAGACGCTCATCAGCAATCCCATGCAGCAGGGCACGGCCAGCAAGGTGGCGCTCTTCGGTGTGGGCGACTACGGTTGGAACCGCAAGGCCTTCGACAATGAGCGCTCATGGGTGGCGTCGCTGCGCGCCGTCTTCGGCTCCCGCTGGCCCCAGGCCTTCCGCTTGATGGCCAACATCAGCACTTACGACCAGTCCACCCGCTTGTCCGACTGCATCCGCGCCTACAAATCCAACCCCACCTGCCGGCGCAACGCTGAGGCCCTGCTCCAGGAGCTGGGCAGCCTTGCCTCCGCCGCCGACTCCCTGGCCACGATGGGGCAGTCGGCCGCCGAGGCCGACCGTCTGCTCTGGCACGACATCAAGCCCTTTGTCTGCAAGATGGGCGACATGTGCCGCTACGCCGCAGAGCTGGTCGGAGCCTTGTCTGCCGGCGACGCCTCTGCCGTTGCCGCCACACGCTCCAAAATCAAGACGCTCGACAGCGAGCCTCGATATATGTTCAATGTCCTCAACGGCATGGGCGACGACATCCAGCTCTCCCAGCGCGTGGCCAATCCCTCGGCCAAGGTGCTGCGGCCTTTCCTCGGCTGGCTCGATACGCAGCTTGACCAACAGTGACAGTCATTCCCAACCCTTCCATACTGATGAAACAAAACTTTTTGAAGACCATAGTATGCGCTTGTCTGCTGTCGGTCGCCATGTCCCTCATGGCGCAGACGGCGGCCAAGCCCTTTGTCATACCCGAGCTGAAGACGTGGACCGCAGCCTCGGGGAGTTTTGCCATGCCAGCCTCGGTCAGCATCCGAATGGCCAAGGGGGAGGACGTAGGCCGCGTGGGCGGCCTGTTGGCCGCCGACTTGCGTGAGATGTTCGGCCAAGAGAGCCGTCTCGTCGCTGATGGGCGGCGGGGAGGCGACATCGTGCTTGCGCTCAAGGCCGACAGGCAGTTGGGCCCCGAGGGCTACGAGCTGAGGATAGGTCGCGACCAAGTGGTGCTTACGGCCCCTACGGCGAAGGGCCTTTTTTGGGCAACGCGCACCCTCCTGCAGATGCTCGACCAGACCCAAGGCAAGCGCCTGCCTTGCGGCTCTACGCGCGACTGGCCCGACTATGCCATCCGTGGCGCGATGCTCGATGCCGGGCGAAAATACCTGCCCATGCCGATGCTGCGCGACTATGTGAGGGTGATGGCCTACTACAAGATGAATATGCTGCAGGTGCATCTCAACGACAACGGTTTTCCACTTTACTTCGACGACAACTGGGACAAGACGCAGGCCGCATTCCGCCTGGAGAGCAACCTTTTCCCCGGCCTCACCGCCCGCGACGGATTCTACACCAAGCAGTCGTTCACCGCCCTGCAGCTTCTTGGCGACAGTCTTGGCGTTGACGTGGTGCCTGAGATTGATGTGCCGGCCCACTCGCTGGCCTTCAGCCGCTTCCGTCCGTCGATAGCCTCCAACGACTATGGCGCAGACCATCTCGACTTGGGCAATCCCGCCACCTACACCTTCCTCGACAGTCTCTTCGGCGAGTATCTGGGGGGCGAGGACCCTGTGTTCAAAGGCCGGTATGTGCATATCGGCACCGACGAATACTCCAACAAGACGCAGCAGCTCGTGGAGCAGTTTCGTGGCTTCACCGACCACTACATCAAGCTTGTGGAGCAGTATGGGAAGAAGGCCGTCATCTGGGGGTCTCAAACCCATGCGAGGGGCGCGACGCCCATCAAGGTGAAGGATGTGCTGATGTGCGCCTGGTCGAACGACTATTCCCGTCCCGACTCGATGATGGCCTTGGGCTACGACCTCATATCCATTCCCGACCGCGAGGTGTATATCGTTCCCAAAGCCGGATACTATCACGACTATCTCGACTGCCGGTGGCTCTATGAGAATTGGACACCCGCCGTCATCAACGGCAACAAGTTTCCCGAGCGGCATCCTCAAATCAAAGGAGGCATGTTTGCCGTGTGGAACGATGTCGTGGGCAACGGCATCTCCACACGCGACATCCACTACCGCGCCATGCCCGCCATCCGCACGCTGGCCACAAAGATGTGGACCGGCAGTGGGGTTTCGATGCGTTGGGACGAGTATGCCCACCGGGCGCAGGGCGTGCGCGAGGCGCCGGGAGTGAACTACGCCGGATGGCATGCCCCAGGAGTGGTGTTGGAAAAGGCTGTGGTGCGGCCGGGAGACACGCTCGACGTAGACCAGATAGGCTGGAACTACGATGTCAGCTTCGACATCACGGCCCGGAAAGAGCAGCTTGCCACGCCTTTGTTCCACTACGACGACGCCACGTTCTGGCTCTCCGACCCAGTGTCTTTTTTTAAATATGGTTGACACCTCAAAAAGAAAAGATGGAAAAGAAAAAAGAGAGGCTCCAATCCCTATTGGATCGCAGTAAGTTAGAGAA
>SFCY01000157.1 GCA_004558865.1 Bacteroidales bacterium | reverse complement strand
AGTTGAAGAGGGAGTGTAGCGGGCTACACGACCGATGAGACTTGACGTTTTGAGACCGATAGATGCAGAAGACGACCGAAATAACATATATACATATCGACTTGGTTTCTAAACCTAATTTTTAGAACCGGCCTAAACCTAATTTTTAGAACCGGCCTTTATAGAACCAGCCTTATGAATGATGAATTGCCCCTAACGCCTGCTCCAAGTCGTCGATGATGTCGTCCACATCCTCTATTCCAACGGAGAGGCGGATGAGGTCGGGGGCGATGCCGGCCTCGCGCAGCTGCTCATCGGTGAGCTGGCGGTGGGTATGGCTGGCAGGATGAAGCACACACGTGCGGGCATCGGCCACATGGGTGACAATGGCGATGAAGTGGAGCGAGTCCATGAATCTCACCGCCGTGTCGCGGTCGCCCTTCAGTCCGAACGCCATCACGCCGCAAGAGCCGTTGGGGAGATACTTTTGCGCCTTGGCATAGTTGGGGTCGCCTTCCAGTTCCGGATAATGCACCCAGGCCACCTTGGGATGGGCGTGCAGGTAGCGGGCCACCTTGAGCGCATTGCCGCAATGCTGGCGCATGCGCAGATGGAGGGTCTCCAGCCCCAAGTTGAGCAGGAAGGAGTTCATGGGCGAGGGAACGGCTCCGAGGTCGCGCTGGATCTGCGCCACAAGCTTGGTGGTGTAGGCCATCTTGCCGAACGCCTTTGTGTAGGTCAGCCCGTGATAGGAAGCGTCGGGAGCTGTCAGCCCAGGGTAATTCGCGGCGTGGGCGTCCCAGTCGAAGTTGCCGCTGTCCACCACTGCCCCTCCCACCTGCACGGCGTGGCCGTCCATGTATTTCGTTGTGGAGTGGGTAACGATGTCGGCCCCCCACTCAAAAGGCCGGCAGTTGATGGGAGTGGCGAATGTGTTGTCCACCACCAACGGCACACCGTGCCTGTGGGCTACGCGGGCGAACTTCTCTATATCCAGCACCTGGCAGCCGGGATTGGATATAGTCTCGCCAAACATCACGCGCGTGTTGGGCTTGAAGGCCTTGTCCAACTCTTCCTCCGTGGCGTTGGGGTCGACAAAGGTGCATTCCACGCCCAACTTCCTCAGCGTCACTCCGAAGAGGTTGTAGGTGCCGCCATAGATTTCGTTGGAAGCCACGATATGCCCACCGGCCTCGCAGATGTTGAACACAGCGTAGAGGTTGGCGGCCTGTCCGCTCGACGTGAGCACGCAGCCCACGCCTCCCTCCAAGGCAGCAATCTTCTGCGCCACGGCCTCGGTGGTGGGGTTCTGCAGCCGCGTGTAGAAGAAGCCCTCCTTCTTCAAGTCGAAGAGAGCAGCCATCTCCTCGCTGTTGTCATACTTGAAAGTGGTGCTTTGCACGATGGGCAGCACACGGGGCTGCCCGTTCTTGGGTTTCCATCCAGCCTGCACGCAGAGGGTGGCGAGTCGTTGATTCTTCTTCATTGGCTTATTGGTTTGAATTGGAAGCAAAGTTACTACAAATTCGTGGATTAACAAATCTTATCCACAAATCATTATATCTCTTTATTCCTTTTATTTTAAAAAAGAAAAAAAAACTATGTGTATGATGATGGTTTGTGGATAAGTTGATAACGCGGTGTGCCATTTCCCCATGTTTTGTTATCCACCATTGCAGCCTGCTTGTCAACATGGCTGTTGTATATCTTCTTGCTGTAGGATAGCAAGTTGTGGGGTTATGCACAGTTTGGGTGCTTGTGTGGATAACTGTAAGTTGATAAGTCGGCTTTCGTGTGGATTGTGGAAATCGTGTGGAAACCCGCTGTATAACGTTTCGATTATCCACAATCCACAAGGGTTCGGAATGGGCGTGTGGATAATCCACAAGTTGTGCAATGGTTTTTCAACAGTTATCCACAGGGTTATCAACAACCGTTTTTCCCATGTTGGAATCCTCTTGGCGGTGTGGGAGGATGCTGATGCTTTTATCTCACCATTGGATGCATTCGGAGGGTTCGTTTGTGCCACTATGAATGGTGAATTATGTACTTAAACTTTGCCACACAACAAATTATTCGTATCTTTGCAATGGCTTAACCAAAAAAGGATTGATTATGGAATGGTTACAAGGCCTTCTCTCCATCCACTCCTCCATCCAGACCGTGGTGGTCATCGCCTTGATTATCTCAGCGGGACTCGCCTTGGGAAAGATAAGAATTGGGGGAATCTCGTTAGGGGTGGCATTTGTTTTCTTCATCGGCATTCTCGCAGGGCATCTGCACATGAGTGTCGACAACACCGTGCTTGACTTTGTGGAGACCTTCGGGCTGGCCATGTTTGTGTATTGCCTGGGGCTGCATGTGGGTCCCAACTTCTTCGGCTCACTGCGCGAGGAGGGCATGGCGCTCAACCTGTGGAGTCTCGGCATGATTGTGTTCGGAACGGTGTTTGCCGTGTGCCTCATCCCCCTCACCCATATCTCCCTGCCCGATATGGTGGGCATCCTCTGTGGAGCCACCACCAACACTCCGGCCCTCGGCGCCGCCACGCAGGCCCTGGCCCATCATGGTCTGCCCACGGGCTCGGTGGCCTTGGCCACGGCCGTGACCTATCCGCTTGGCGTGTTGGGCGTGATTGTGGCCATGGTGATCATCCGCAAGTTCTTTGTCCGCCCCGAGGACCTGAAGCCGCACAACACCAATGACGACCATACCTACATTGTCCAGTTCACGGTGGTGAATCCGGCCATCAACGGCAAGAGGGTGATGGAGGTGGCGCAGATGTCCCACTTGCATTTCGTCATTTCCCGCATCTGGCGCAACAACCAGGTCATCGTGCCTTTGGCCAATACGGAGCTGAAGAAGAACGACAGCCTGCTCGTCATCACCACTCCCGACGATGAGCCGGCCTTGGAGATGCTCTTCGGCAAGCGTGAGGCGCGCAACTGGAACCGCGACCGCATCGACTGGAATGCCATCGACAACAATATGGAGAGCCGTGTCATCGTGATGACCAATGCCCATCTGAACGGCAAGAGGTTGGGCCATATCAACCTGCGGCGCGCCTACGGCGTGAACGTGAGCCGTGTGACGCGCGGCGACGTGAAGCTGTTGGCTGAGGACAGTCTCCGGCTGCGCTATGGCGACCGAGTTACTGTGGTGGGAAAGCACGAGAACCTGGACGAGGTGGAGACCTTTTTGGGAAACGCCGTCAAGACACTGGAAGAACCCAACTTGGGCAACATTTTCTTTGGCATCGTGCTTGGCATGGCTCTTGGCACCATACCCATCAACCTGCCCGGCATGGACCAGCCCATCCGTTTGGGCATTGCGGGCGGCCCCATCCTCATGGGCATCATCGTGGGGGCCATCGGGCCTCGCCTGCGCCTCGTGACCTACACCACACGCAGTGCCTCGCTGATGCTCCGCAAATTGGGCATCAGCCTCTATCTGGCTTGTCTGGGTCTGGATGCGGGCAAGGAATTCTTCGCCACTGTGGTGCGTCCCGAAGGCTTGATGTGGGTGGGCATAGGATTTCTTGTCACTGTCGTGCCGATATTGATTTTGGGAGTGGTTGCCTTGAAGACGCACAAATACGATTTCGGCACCATCTGCGGCATCCTCTGTGGCTCAATGGCCAATCCCATGGCTTTGGGCTATGCCAACGACACGTTGCGCGGCGACTCGGCCAGCATCAGTTATGCCACCGTTTATCCCATTGGCATGTTTGCGCGGGTCATCATCGCCCAGTTGCTCATCATGCTCGCAATGTAAGGAGCAGACTCCCTACTCCCACAGAACATCTCCTAACCCTCCCTACGAAAAGTGGAGAACCCAATCGACCCAATGGATGTACTTTAAAATTTGCATCCAACTACAGTCTTTATTAGATTTCTCCTGCAAAAGTAGGATTGGATGTACCTTAAAATTTGCATCCAACTACAGTGGATTGTCTCCCTTATTGAGATTTTTTTGGCAGGTAGAGTTCTGATTCTTGTGTGGATGATTGCGTAAAAAAATCGGCATAAGACTTGCTTATGCCGATTTTGTTGTCCCAGGCGGACTCGAACCACCACTGACAGAACCAAAAACTG
>SFCY01000026.1 GCA_004558865.1 Bacteroidales bacterium | reverse complement strand
ATGAAGAGCTTGGGGATGCAAATACGATGAAAAGACGGAAGTTGTCGTTTTTTATCCTTAAATTTGCCCTATCATGCCGAGCTACCAGACCAAGGCCTACAATTCCTAAGCAGGTTGCTGCGGTCTGGCAATGCCTTTTCAACTTTCTGCTGCCTAAAATACAAAAAGCGTCAATATGGACAGCACTACCCGAATCAAGTTGAGGACATTCGCGCCAAAGTGTGAGTCAACCTATCTGTGAAACCCTATCAATCCATTAGCGTATGAGGACCTGCTACACCATTCTGTTTTTTCTGTTGGCGGCCATTTTGCCAACGAAAGCCCAACAAGGCTACCAACAACTCTGGGCCGAAGTCTATCGACAGGCCAAGGCCGACAAGCCGAGGAATGAGATGCACATCCTTGAGCGCATCAGCAACAAGGCGTTGAGGGAGAACAACTACGGCCAACGGCTCACCGCCGACCTGCTCCGCCTGTCGTTGGTGCGGCAGACCTACGGTGACGACTCCTTGGCCGCCGTGCGCCGACTGTTGGAACAAAGGAAACTTGAGGCCAAGACGACGCATCCCGCCTTGGCCGCCGTCTATGCCTGCGCCTTGGGACTGAAGGAGGAGGCCCTCGCCGACCCTGCCCAGCTGGCCCGCACCAAGGCCACAGCCCTCTCGCCGCTGCTCATGCCCAGCGCGGAGATGTTCGGCGGCGACCTCCTCAGCGCCATCGCATGGCAGACGGGACAATACCGGAAAGCCCACGACTATTATGAGCAGACGGGCAACCGCCCGGCCGCCCTCGCGACAGACCTGTGGATGGCTCCGAATGGAAGCAAGGATCGCATCATCGGATGGTGCGACTCGCTGCTCGCCAAATATGGCGACCTGAAGGAGAGCCAGCTCATCACCGCCACCAAGGCGCGTCTGCTCAACGACTCCGCCGCCGTGGCCCTCGCCGACAGCACCCTGCGGCATTGGACGGGCGACACGTCGGGCTATGGCAACCAACTGCGCAACATCAAGATGAAAGCCGAGCAACCCATCCTCTACATCCGGCTCAAACGCAAGTATTTCCATAGCAACGAATGGCCATGGCTGCATATCGGCTACAACAACTTGGAGAGGGTTGATGTGGCCGTATACGGCATGGCCAATGGACGGCAAAAGGCCAAGCCCCTATGGCACACGACGAAGCAACTGCTCGAGGATGAGCCATGGCGGCAGAGCACCGACAGCCTGCAGCTGCCCCCACTGCCATACGGCTCCTACAAGGTTGTGGCCAAGGCGCGCGGCATGAAGGCGACAAGCCTCTACTACATCGTAAGCGACCTCAACGTGACCATCAACCCCGAATCGGAGAAGACGGTGCGCATGCGCGTCGTCGACACCCGCTCAGGCCGTCCAGTGGCGGGGGCGAAGATTGGGATAGGCGACGAAAAGGACTATTCAATGGAGGAGGCTGACAACGACACGAACATGGCCGACGTGGTGGCAGACTCCGCCGAAACCGACGACAATGTGGACATTGCCATAGTGGATTCGGCTGAATACGACATCGACGACATCGAGGTGGACACCGTGGCGACAGACCCCTCAGTGCATGGCGTGTTCACCACCAATGCCCAGGGCGAGGCCATAGTGCCCTACATAGAAGAGGGGGTGTACGTGCGTCCATTCACCGAAAAGGACCATTGGCGCGAGGCCGAGTATGTCTACCTGAACGGAAGCGAGGGCGCCAATGCCTGCCAAATTCTCATCAACGCCTACACCGACCGTGCCCTCTACCGCCCGGGAGACACGGCCCATGTGGCCATAGTGGCCTTTGCGCGACGGCCGGGACACAGGCGGAAGGCACTGGCCCGCACACCTTTGCAACTGCTCTTCTACAACACGAGGGAGTATGGCCCGCCCATGGCCACCATCGACGTGACCACCGACGACTACGGCACGGCCTATGCCGACATCCCCCTTACCGGCAAATGGACTACAGGCAACGAATACACAGGCATGGCCGAACCTCGATGGAAGGCTGAGGGAGCCATTGCGCAGGTGGAGCGACTCATCGGCCAGCCCATAGGCAAGAACGCTGACGACGTCAATGTCGATGGCGGCGGCCTGTCGTTCAGGATTGAGGAATACAAGTTGGGCAGCCTGCAAGTGAGCCTCCACACCTCTCCCTCCCACTACATGCCCGGCGACACCGTGACCGTGAGCGGTCGCGTCTTCCTGCTCAATGGCGCTCCTGTGGCAGGAGCCAAGGTGGAGACCAAGGGCGACACCACCCAGACAACCGACAGCAAAGGGATGTTCACGGCCCGCATTGCCGTGCCACTCGACAAGAACAATTCATATACCAGCCATCTTTGGAAGGCATACACCGTGACAGCACCTGACGGCCAGCAGCGCACGGAGAATGTGATTCTGACCTACAGCAACAAGAAAGCCTTCCTCTCATGCAACAACAGCAATTTCTATCAGAGTAAGCCCAAAGGCTACTGCCGCGACTCGCTGCTTGCCATAAACTGCTCGCTCCGCGACGCCCAGGGCAACAAGGTGGAGGGCAACGTAAGCTGGCAGCTCGACGACGGCACGCAAGGCAGGATGGCGGCCAACCAGACGGGCTTCATCCCCCTCAAAACACTGCAGGCCGGACAGCATGAGCTGAGGATGTGGGCCGAGGGCGACACACTGACTTGCTCCCTCTCCGTCATCGACCCGGCAGCTCACCGCCTTTCCCACCCCTCTTTTTTTTGGACTGCGGCATCGGCCGACGAATTCAAGGACAACGGACAGCCAGTGGTCGTACAGATGGGAACCACGGAGAAAGACCTTACGCTTTATTATGAGTTGCGGTCGGCCGACAGCCTGTTGGAGCGTGGCTCCATGGCGATGGCCGACACCGTCATCACGCGAACCTTATTATATAATAGGGATGCCTACGGAGGCGGCGTCACCCTCTCATTGGCTGCCTACGGCCAAGGCAAGATGGGAAGCTACGACCTCAGACTTCCCTTTGTGGACACGGCCGAGAGACTCCACGCCCAATGGGAACAGTTGGGCAGCGTGGTAGAACCAGGGCAGCGACAGGAGTGGCGGCTGCGGGTGATCCGACCCTCAGGACAGCCAGCCGACGCACAGGTCATGGTGACACTCTACGACAGTGGACTCGACCTCATCAGCAACAACACCTGGACCAACGACTGGGAAATGCAGGATGATCTGCCAACCAGCTACACCACAACCATCGACAACGATGGGCAAACCACCTACGAGACAAAACGGCTGAGATTGCTGACTCCAACAGATATCCGTCCCGCTACCTTTGCCGACGGCCTCATCAGCCTTGAGGCCAACGCGCGGGCAGTGGCCTATCAGTTAGGCGGATGGACCTTGGGCGGAAAAGGCAAGCCCAAGACTGGATATTGCCATGGCATTGTGTACGATGCGTCGGGCGAGGTCCTGGCAGGAGCCATGCTGATGACCAGCCAAGGGAAAAGCGGCATAACCGACTGGGATGGGACATTCTCCATCCCCGTCAGTGGCACGGCACAGCTCACCGTCTCCTACATCGGCTTTCAGCGATCCACACTGACGGTCCGCGGCGGCGAGTCGGTCGTCATTTCCCTCAAAGATGATGAAAACAGCCTGCAGGAGGTGGTAGCATTGGGCTATGTGGCACCAGGGGAAAAGTTCGAAGCACCCGTCATCAAGAAAGACGTTGAGGTAAAGTCGGAAGACAGAAGCTTTTCCAAGGCCCAAGTGGACAAGAACCTCTCCACCAACAGAATGGTACGGCGCGCCGAGAGGAGCGCAGAGTCCGAGGGGCGCGCGCGACGCAACTTCCGCACCCTCGCCCTCTGGGCTCCGACCACAGTGACCGACCGAAAAGGCCTCGCCTCGTTCGACTTCACCATGCCCGACAATGTCACCACGTGGCGGTTGCAAGGACTTGTACACGACCGTGAGGGGGGCGTGGCCTCGCTCGACACTACGGTGCAGTCGCGCATGGCACTGATGGTGGCCGACAACCTGCCGCGCTTCCTCCGCCGGGGCGACGAAGCTCTGCTGCCGCTCACGGTGAGCAACATGGGAGATGGGCGGCTCAAGGGAACTTTGGCCGTGCTGGCCGTTGACAAAGGGGTGTCTCTGATGGACGAGAACTATAGGTTCAGCCTGCAGCCCTCCATGTCGAAAACCATCGCCGCCCCGCTCCGCGTGCCCACCGACGCCCTGCTGCAAAGCATCACCGTGCGGGCCAAAGCCTCGGCGCGGAACCACAGGGACAAAATGGAGAAGACCATCGCCATCGCCTCAGACAAGGAGCGTGTGGCGGAGATAGAAACCATCGACCGCCCTGCCTCCGAAGCCATACGCGAGGCCTTGGGCGAGATGGACTCGGTGAGAGGCGGCGACGCACTGTCGTTGGCCGCAAAGGTATACACGGCCTTCAAGCTTGACGAGCTGGACGACGATGAGGAAGAATCGGAGACCACGCATGATGCCCACACACCCTTGTCCAACCTGCAGCGGCTTCAGCGCGGCGACGGCACTTTCGGTTGGTGGCCGGGAATGCCGTCAAGCCGTATCGTCACGGTGACAGTGGCTGAGATGCTTGCCCCATTGGTTGCAGACCATAGCGAGATAGAGCATCTGTTGCAACCCGCAAGGACGAGGCTGGCAGCATGGCTCGTTGAGGATGCCAAGCAGTTGGAGAAAGTCGGTGAGGCGGGATGCAACTTGGAGGAAGCCTACCATATTCTCTACGCCCTGTCACTCACGCCCGCCCAGCTCACAGCGGAGGCCAAGGCAGCGCGGAAGACCCTTTTGGACCATGCTGAGGGACACGGAGCCTACCTCACCATACTCGGCAAGGCACGCGTGGCCACGGCACTGCATCAGGACGGAAGGCGGGAGGCTGCACGCAGCATGATGGAGAGTCTCGGTCAGTATGCCGTCACCACCGCCGACCGGGTCACCTACTTCGATACGCCGAAAGCCTACTACAGTTGGCGCGACTATAAGATTCCTACCGTGACGGCGGCCATCCACGCCCTGTCGCTGATTGCGCCAGCAGACACCGCACTGCTCATGGGCATGAAGCGATGGTTGGTGGAAGAGAAGAAGACGCAGAAGTGGGACACGCCCTTGGTGACAGCCGATGCCGTGGAGGCTTTCCTCACGGGTCCCATGCCGCAGTCGGTGGCTTGGCCCGTGGTGAAAGGCTGGCACGAGCAGGTGGCTTCCGCCCTACCCAATGAGAACAAGGGCTTCGCTGTGAGCCGCACGATAGAACCCGCAGACAGCTCGCGGCGTGACTTCAACGTGGGAGACCGTGTGAGGGTGGTCATCAAGGTGCACGCCGACCGCGACTACGACTTCGTGCGCATCACCGACCATCGTCCAGCCTGTCTGATGCCCGTCAGCCAACTGTCTGACTACGACTGGCGGCTGGGCTGCTACGTGCGTCCGATGGACGAGCAGACCGACTACTACTTCGAGACCCTGCCCAAAGGCGACTACACGCTGAGGACGGAATTCTACATCGACCGCCCCGGCAACTACCACGCGGGGGCTGTAAAGGCTGAGTGCGAGTACAACCCGGCATTCATGGGACGCGAAAACAAGCCAACAAGCGTGTCAATAGGCGGGGAGGACGCCTTGGGAGACACCCGATAAGGAAACCGCCGTCTAATGAGTGGAAACAAGAACAAAGCGGCATCGCCCCTGTGGGACGATGCCGCTTTGTGACAAGTTACGAGGGTATGAGGAAGTTGATGGCCTCCTGCTCCACCGAAATCGAATAGGGAGGCACAGGCTGGTCGATGAGCCTTCCGTCGACGCTCACGGGTACGTGGACAGCCTGCTCCACACTCACTTGGGCGGTGCGGTAGGGATGCACGCTCTTGTGGTTGAGGAAGCGCCCTCTGAGGAAAAGGTAAATGCCCTCGAACAGCTGGGTGGTGGCCGGCGGATATACCACCGACACGTCGAGCTGGCCATTGTAGGGCACAGCGCTCGGCGTCTGGCCATAGCCTGTGGAGCTGCCCACGCAAACGGTCATCACCCTGCGCTCGATGACATCGGTGTTGATTCTCAGACGCATCTTGTAATCGAGCCGCTGGAAAAAGAGCAGACCAAAAGAGACAAGGAAGGAAAACATGCGTGAGCCAAGGATGTGGCGGGTGGTGCGGCGCAGGTTCATCACATTGGCCACATAGCCAAGGTTGACGCAATTGACAAAATACCTGCGGCAGGCCTCGCCATGCCTGTTCTTGTAGCGTATGCAGCCCACGTCGATTTTCCTCACGCGACGCTGCCTAAGCCATCTCACGCTCTGCTCTATCTCTCCTTCCTTGAAATTCCAGAAGTGGGCGAAGTCATTCATCACGCCGTTGGGGATAACGCCCAAGGCTATCTCATCGCGCGTCTGCCTCTCGGTTTGCATCAGGCAGTTGACGGCATCGTTGAGCGCACTGTCTCCTCCAACGATGACGATGGTTTTGTAGCCGTTGTTGATAAACATCTTCACCAAGCGCGTCACACTCCCGCGGGCCTCGCTCTGGACGAAGTCGTAGGCGATGCCCTCATTCTTCAACACCCGCTCCACGCTCGCCCAGCGGTTGTTGGGCGTAGTGAGCAGGCTGGCCTTTGGGCAATAAAGGATGCCCCACCGATTGGAATCTATCATTTAGCCGTTGTTTATCATTGTCCTAATCTGCTGCAACTTGTCTTCCATGCTCGAAGCTGCGTCTATCCAATGGATTCGGCAGCCACGCCGTTCCATGCCACGAAACCACGTCATCTGCCGCTTGGCAAACTGATGGATAGCTATTTCGAGCTGGCGGAACATCTCCTCATAACTGAGTTGCCCTATGGCGTAGAGCGTCACATATTTATATTCGAGTCCGTAATAAATCAGGTCCTCAGCCTTGATGCCCTTGGCGAGCAGTCCACGAATCTCATCCACCATGCCTTCGTCGAGCCGGCGCCGCAAGCGCGCCGTGATTTTGCGGCGCCGCTCATCGCGGTCTATGGCCACGCCAACGACAAGGCTGTCGGGAGCCTCCATCTGTCGGGGCTGCGTGGGATGCTCTGCGTTGAATGTCTCTATCTCAATGGCCCTTATGGCCCGCTGGGGCGTGTCCACGTCCGTGGTGTTGTGCATCGTGCTGCCCGTCTCGGCTTTCAGATTGAGGAGAATCCGGGTCAACTCGTCCAAAGACTTCCCCTCCAAGCTGCGGCGCAGCTCAGGATTCTGCTCAACGGGAGAGAGCGCATAGCCGCGCAGCACCGACTCGATGTAGAGTCCCGAGCCACCACATAGGATGGGCCACTTGCCACGAGACTGCACTCCGCGCCAAGCCCGAAGGAAGTCTTGCTGATACTGGAAGATGTTGTATTTCTCGCCCGGCTCACAGATGTCGATGAGGTGATAAGGGATGGCATGGCCATCCACAATGTAGTCGTCGAGATCCTTTCCCGTTCCGATGGTCATGCCACGATACACCTGCCTGCTGTCGCCGGAGATGATTTCTCCGTCGAGCTCGTAGGCCAGCCGGGCGGCGAGAGCCGTCTTCCCACTCGCTGTAGGCCCCAAAATGGTTATCAGTTGATGAGGTTTCGTCATTTACCGCAAAGTTACGGTAAAAACGGCAAACGACAAAATAATATCAAAGGAATAGTTTGAGATCCGTGAGATTTCACTAATCCGCAACACTGGGAATCACAGGGGACAACCCACCGGCCCGCCAGAAGTGGCCTTGTTGGGATCTTTTTGGAAAAAAATCGCAAATATCCTTGCCTTTTCCAGAATTCTGATAATCTTGCAAATTAGAGATGAGTCCCGATCCATTCTCCCATCAAGGAGGGAATATGCAAGGAAAAGACTTATTTATTTTTGTAAACAAAAAAACAACAGACAGTTCGTGTGCTTTTAAGAGGTTGAGCCATTTCTTTAGGGGCGGCGCAAGTCACGGCCCCTGCAGTTGGATGGTTGCGGATAATCGTGGATTTGAAAACAGAGAAGGCGTGAAGATAAAGACAGGCAGAAGGAGACCCGAAAGCCAAAGCAGGGGATTGGGAATTGGGAATTGTGAATTGAGAAGGGGTTGCCGACCCGTGCGGATTGGCAACCCCTCTATTGTTGAAAAATGAATTTTCCAGAATTAGCCCAACTCAGCGAAATACTTGATGGTGCGAACCATCTGGGAAGTGTAGGAGTTCTCGTTGTCATACCAAGAAACAACCTGCACCTCGTAGGTGTCGTCGTCGAGCTTCACTACCATTGTCTGTGTAGCGTCGAAGAGCGAGCCGTAGCGCATGCCGAGGATATCAGAAGAAACAATCTCCTCCTCGTTGTAACCGAAGCTCTCGTTGGCCTCAGCCTTCATGGCAGCGTTGACGCTCTCCACGGTGACGTCCTTACCCTTGACAACAGCGTAGAGCAGAGTTGTGGAGCCATCGGGCACAGGAACGCGCTGGGCGGCGCCAATCAGCTTGCCGTTCAGTTCGGGAAGAACCAAACCGATGGCCTTGGCAGCGCCAGAGGAAGCGGGTGTGATGTTGCAGGCACCGGCACGGCTACGACGCAGGTTGCCCTTGCGCTGGGGACCGTCGAGAATCATCTGATCGCCTGTGTAGGCGTGGATGGTCTGCATGATACCAGCCTGGATTGGATACTTGTCGTTCAGAGCCTTGGCCATGGGAGCGAGGCAGTTGGTGGTGCAAGAAGCAGCGCTGATGATCTGGTCGTCCTTGGTCAGCGTGTCGTTGTTCACGTTGAAGACGATGGTCTTCAGGTCGTTGCCGGCAGGAGCGGAAATCACAACCTTCTTGGCGCCAGCCTGGATGTGGGCCATAGACTTGGCCTTGGAAGTATAGAAGCCAGTGCACTCCAACACAACGTCAACACCTAACTCGCCCCAGGGCAGTTCAGCGGCGTTGGGCTTTGCATAGATGGTGATTTCCTTGCCGTCGACGGTGATGGAACCGGGAACCTTTACAGTTCTGCCATCCTCCTCATACACAGCGTCCTTGTAGGTAACAGTGTGAACGGGCTTCTCACCGATTATGCCCTGATAGCCACCGTGGGTGGTGTCATACTTCAAGAGCTGAGCCAACATCTTCGGGCTGGTCAAGTCGTTGATGGCAACAACGTCATAGCCAGGAGCTGCGAACATCTGGCGGAAAGCGAGACGGCCGATACGACCGAAACCATTAATAGCTACTTTTACCATTTTTACTTTTATTATTTATAAAGGGTTACAAAATATTTCATTCTTATTATCCTAAATATGGATTTTTTCCTCTTTTCGATTGCAAAGGTACAAATTATTTTCTAATTTTGCACTCGGAATAAGTATTAAATATTATAAAAACGAGTGCTTTTACGCCTGCCACCGACAACTCTTTAGTCTTATGGGCCAAAAGTAGCAACTCCACATTGCAAAACAGGACATTTACATCACACAACAATTATATTATGAGTAAGTTTTTAACAGAATTCAAAGAGTTTGCAGTCAAAGGCAACGCTCTTGACATGGCGGTCGGCGTCATCATCGGAGCTGCCTTCGGCAAAATCGTCAGTTCCATTGTAGACGACATCATCATGCCCCCCATCGGGTGGCTGATTGGAGGCGTGGACTTCTCCAACCTGAAAATCACGCTTCCTGCCGAGCAGATTGTGGAAGGCGTGGCTACGCAGCCCGCGACTATCAACTACGGCATGTTCATCCAGAATGTCATCGACTTTCTGATTGTGGCTCTCTGTGTCTTCCTTTTGGTGAAGGCCATCAACAAGCTCACCAAGAAAAAGGAGCAGGAGACTCCCGCCGCCCCGCCCGCTCCCTCGGCCGAGGAGAAGCTGCTCACCGAGATCCGCGACTTGATGAAGAACAAGTAACCCCCTCCCTGCCCCCCCAACGACGGAAGCCTGACCACCAACGGCCGGGCTTCCGTTTTTCTTTTGCGGCAATGCTGCCCCCCATCGCCGGCGGATTGACAAAACGGCGAGAGCCTGCCAGCGTTTGCCGGCAGGCTCCTTGGGTGTTACTCTTGTAGAGTGATGAAGTCGGCAGTCTCAATAGTCTGTGTTCTCGGGGTCGAAATTGGTCCAGCCGTTCATCCAGCCATCGTTCTGGGCGAAGGCTCCGATGTAGTCCACCTTGGTGAACCAAGAGCTCAGGTAGTCGAAGCTGGCTCCAGAGAGCAGCGGGCTGCCTGCCACGGGCATCCAATTGACCAAGTTGAGGGAGGACACAACTCTGTTGTGGGCCTGGGTCAAGAACCAAGTGCTGGAGAAGCTCTTCTGCGTGGTGTCGTAGATGGGCTTGGAATTGGCGTCATAACCCGTTACGAGGGCGTCGTCATAGCTCTTGTTGGCGTCCGAGCCCGTCACGTCCATATCGGCAAACACGATATTGTTCAGACGCAGCAGTCCCTTTGAGGCGCTGCCCTGGGTGTCGCCCTTCTGGTTGTCGAGGATGAGCCCGATGGGCCAGCCCACAGCCACCGAGTTGTAGCAGCTGAGGCGGGAATTGCGGCGAATCTGCATGGCAGCCTGAAAGTGGCCCAAAGAGGAACCGTTGTTGGGGTTCATGCTGCCACCGTTGATGTAGCTGCTGTTGTTGGCGAAGTCTGACTGCATCTTGGGACCAATGAAGGTCATGTTGGAGAACGTGGCCGTGGTGAAGGGATTCACGGCAGTGCCATCAGCGCAGTTGTCGCTCTCGAAGCCATTACTCTGCGAGGCGTCGGCGATACGGGGGTCGCGGACAGAAAGGCCGAACTGCACATTGCCCGAGAAGCCGTTGTCGGTGTCGAAGTCGTCGTCCCAGCCATGATAAGCGATGAGATACTTGCAGTTGACATCACCACCGAACCACTCGAAGCTGTCGTCGTTGGAGTAGGAGACCTGCACGTGGTCAATCTGAGTGCCGTTGCCCACCGAGCCGAGGGTGAGGCCATTGATTTCCTTATCGGTCTGGAAAGGATAGCCTGCAAACTCAATACGCACATAGCTCAACGCGCCCGAGTTGTCGGCATTGTCGTTGCCGCCATGCTTGGTGCGGGGGCCACCCTCAATCTGCATTTCCTTCTGGTTGTTCTGGGCCTTGCCGCAGAGGATCACACCGCCCCAGTCACCCGGCCTGCGGCTGCCCTTGGGCTGTTCGGAGGTGAACACGATAGGGCTGGTGACTGTGCCATGGGCGAAGAGTTTGCCGCCACGCTCCACGATGAGGGAGGCCTTGGTGTCTTTGTCGCCCTTGATGACGGTGCCAGGCTCGATGGTCAGTTCGGCTCCATCGCCAATGTAGACCCAGCCCTTCAAGAGGTAGGTGCCTTTCTTCAGGGTCTGCTTGCCCTTGAAGACAAACTCCTGGTCGCCATTTCCAATTTCTGTTCCATTAGCGTCTTCCTTGCCATTGGTGAAGAGGATGTGGTCGCAAGCTTTCAGACCACCATCGGTAGACCAGATGTAAGCTGCGGTCTGGCCACCATTTCCACCGTTGTCGTTGTTGTCGTCGTCACTGCAGGCAGTGAAGGAAGCGGCAAGCATCAGGATGCCCATGCATCCATAAAGTTTGTAATTTTTCATAATGTTTGGTTTGTGAAACATAGATTACTTGTTTTCATTGATTGTCATTGTTGGGGGGGCATTTGTCTCAGAACTTGTATATCGCAGAGAGTCCGATGTTCATGCCCGGGCGGTAGCTGCGGGTGATCTCCTCTTTCTCAGCCTTGCTGCCGTTGGAGTAGTGCACTTGGGCGAACTGCTTATAGTAGACTTTCTCATTGAGCAGGTCGCGCACATTGAGCTTCACCTCCAAGTGGTCGCCAAACTTCTTCGAGGCAGAGAAGTCGAACACGTCTCTCGGCATCTCGTAGCTGTCGGGCACACGTGCGTTGGTGTCGTCGGCGGTCGTGCCCTCGCTGCGTCCCACACCGATGAGTCGTTTGCCGATGCGGTTGTAAAGCAATGCCAGGTCCAGGTTCCAAGTGGGATGCTTGTAGAAGATGCCCGTGTTGATGAGGTAAGGCGACTGTCCCTGCATGGGTCGGTTGGAATCCTGGTTGTCGTTGGCGTCGAATTTCACCCGGCTGCGGATGAGCGCGCCGTTGAACGACCAGCTGAAGTTGGGCAACCCGATGAAGCCCAAGTCCTTCTTCACGTCGAGCTCCACGCCGAAGCTGTAGGCGCTGTTGGCATTCTTGTAGCTGTAGACGAGGTCTGTGCCGCCCGTGACGGTGTAGGTCCACTCAATGGGGTTGTCGAAGTATTTGTAGAACGCCGCCAACGACACCACCTCGCCGCGCGACGGATACCACTCGTATCGGATGTCGGCATTGTGGATGTAGCAGCTCTGCAGCTCAGGGTTGCCCTGCACGCTTGATGCCAGGTCGAAGTCGTAGAACACCGATGAGGAAATCTCGCGGAACTCGGGCCGGTTGACGCTCTTGCCATAAGAGAGCCTCACCTGGTTTTTCTTGTCCACCACATAAGTGACGTTGACCGATGGGAAGAAATCGCTGTGGCGGTAGTGGCGGCTCGACTCGCTCTTCTCCGTGTCGCGCAGGTTGGAGATCAGCTCCATGTCGTTGTATTCGTAGCGCACTCCGGCATATACGCTCCACGCTCCGAAGGGCAGCGTAGCGGCCAGGAAGCCTGCGCCCAAGGTGTTGTGGCCACGATAGTTGTTGCGCATCTGCCGCTGCTCTATCAAGTAGAGTCCGCGCTCGCCATAATAGCTCCCGTCGCTGAGCAGCTGGGGCATGTCCATCTTGCGGAATCCATCGGGAAGGTCGTTGCCTGAGGTGTTCCAGCTGTAGATGAAGTTGCGGGTGTTGTACTTGCGTGTGCGGTATTCGCCGTATGCGCCGAAGCGCAGCGAGGGGCTCCACTGTCCGAAGTGGAAGAGATGCTTGTCGCCCACGTTGGCCGAGACGATGTGCTCGTCGAGTTGGGTCCACTCGCGCGAGACGTCGTTGCCGTTGCTCAACTGGTAGACATCCGTTTCGAGCGCGTCGTCGATCATGTAGCGGCGGCGGTCGGGGATGTGGCGGTTGGCGTAGCTGTAGCTGCCGCTCCACTCTATCTCGTCGTTGCCCAAGGTGTGCTTGCCCGTGACCTGTCCGTTGTAGGTTGTGCGGCTGCGGTAGTAGTACTCGGCCGAACGCTCCAAGTTGGCTTGGGCCGACACGCCGTCACGCCAAGTGTAGCGGTTGTTGCCTATCTGGTTGAAGATGTTCTTGAACTCATACTTGTTGTTGCCGCCCTTGGAGAGGAACGTGAGGTTGACCATGGCGCCCACGCGCACATTGTGGTTGTACTGGTCGTCGGTGCTGTGGCGCAGGTAGTTGTTGCGGTCGTTGGCCACGTCGTACACGCCGAAGAGGTTGTTCTTCATATTCTTATAGGTGCGGAACTCGTTGGTGTAGTTGGCCGCGGCTATTATGCCCAATTTGCCGGCGCTGAGGTTCCAGTGGCGAGTCAGGCTCATGCCGAGCTTCAGGTCGCCCAAGGGATGCATGGTCGAGGTTGTCCAGTCGTTGTTGAAGTGGTTGCCCATGAGGCTCACGCCGTTGTAGGCGCCCAAGGGATTGAGCCCGGCCTCTATGCCGCCATGCATGGACCTCAGTCCGCCGTCGAATCCAAGGAAGTCGGTCGACGATCCCTTTGTCTTTGTAAAGGAAGCCAGCGAGGAGGAGGTGTTCCAGTTGCCGCCCACCTGCAGGCTGAAAGTGTTTTCCTGTGGTATGCTCTTTGTGTTGATAATGATGAATCCGCCCGAATAGTCGGCAGGATATTCGGAGGCAGGTGTTTTCACGATGGTCAGATTGTCAATCTGGCTGCTTGGAATCATGTCGAAGGAGAACGCCCTCGAATCGGCCTCGGAGCTTGGCACGGCTCCACCGTTGATCCAGACATTGTTGTAGCGCTGCGACAGGCCACGCACCATGACGAACTTGTCGTCGATAAGGCTCACTCCGGGTATTCTCCTGATCACCTCGCCCGCGTTGCTGTCCTGCGTCTTGCTTATCTCTTGTGCCGAAACATTGCTCACTATGACGGAGCTGCTTTTCATTTCCTGTACCGCCGCGGCCTCCGTGTTTCTCCTTACTACTGCCGTGACAGTGACATCGTGCAGCTGCTGTTCATCGGCCTTCATCCTGACCTCAAGGTCTTTCTGGGTAGAGGGCGTCACTTGAACTCCGTCAATTTCCTTTTTCTGATAGCCCAAATAGCTCACGGCAATTTTGCAGGTCTTGCCCGTCAATCCGTCAAAGGCAAAATGGCCGTCGGCGTCGGTCACCGTCCTGTTGTCCGTTCCTGTCACTTCCACCACGGCTCCAACCAGAGCCTCACCGGTAGTGGCGTCCTTGACAACGCCGGCCACACGCTGTGCGCCTACTCTGAGCGTTATCAGAAGAAGCAGTAATGCTACTGCCCATAATTTCTTTGCCTGATTCATATCGTCTCTGTTGTTTTTTTTCAACTGCAAAATTAGTCGCTCCAAGTTACAGCGATGTTAACCGGATGTGAGAAACTGTGTACAAACAGATTGCAAAGAAATTACAAACGGTGGCTACCCAAATAGTAAATAAGGCTCAAGGCAGTCGTCTTGAAGCGCTATTCAACTTCTGTGGCAGTTGTCACGCACTATCGTGGCAATTGTCACGATAGAGCGTGACAACTGAGGCGTTATTTCGTGACAATTGTCACGAAACTAAAGGTCGGTTCTAACCAGCCTAAAGCAGATGGTCTTTCGTGTGAAGTTTGCCAAGCCGAAGCCCGACACAACCTGATGGAGCTACAATAGCCCAGGGCTTTCGTCCGTAGTGTTAAGGGGGATTTGGGGGATGTTATGGTATGGAGCGAACTGCCTATTCAATCGCTGGCTCTGTTTCGTATGTTATTTTCGATTCCTTGGTGAGGAGGTTGATTCTCCATACCGCAAAAATGGCAAGGCAGATGAGGACGACCTCTGCCATCCAGAGATAGGTGTCTCCATTGGCCGGCTGGTTTTGAGGGTTGAATAGAATAGAAGCTGTTTCTTTTACCTCTGGGACGAGATAAAAAGATAAGCCTATCATGTTTTGTAAGCAGTGGATAACGAATCCTACCCAAATTGTGCCAGTCCTGTAATATGCCCAGCAGATGACAAGGCTAACGGGAAACATGAATATGACATGGACTGAATAGGTTGGAATGTGTCCGACTGTGAAGATGAGTGCTGAAAGGAGAACCGCAACCCAAGGCCTGTTCATGGTTTGTAGCAGTTGCCCTTCTATCTTTTCTCTAAAAAATATTTCCTCAACAAATGGTCCGATAAGGCAGACTGTGACTACATAAAGTACGGGATGAGTTGTTTCAACATTCCAGAACTCTTTCCCAGAACCAATTTCCTCCCCCCAAAGGATGGCCAAAAGTAGACACAAGAAGATCATGTGTATCAACGCAAAGAGCAGGAGAAAGTAACCCGCTATGGCGAATCTGTGTTTGTTCTCCAAGAATGGCTTTGGGGAGATATTGGGAGAGAGGCATTTGAATGCTACGAACAAGCATGCGGCGTATGGGGCAAAGAACCATACTGCATCGTCTTTTAATGTAGCTGAAAATCCCAAATCCCCAAGCATGTCGGAGACAAATTGTAGCAATTGGGATGTAACCCAACACGTTCCTAAGAATATTGCCAGATAGATTATCGCTTTCTTCATTGTCGGTATATTTTCCGGTAGTATTCATGTATGGTTGTGATGAAACTCCTGCTACAACGGCAACTCCCCTCGCCTACACCACAAGCATGATGATGCCGCTGATGCCGATATAGCAGTATACCACATAGCGGAACCACTTGTTGGAGATGCGTCTGAACACGTAGCCACCAATGGTGGTGCCGATGGCCACTCCGCCTATGCCGTAAAGGTAGTCCCAACCCACTGTCGGCGTGAGGAAGCCATTGTAGGCCCTCACCATCGTCATCATGATGTTGCCACAAAGCAGATACGACTGCATCAAGGCCATATACTGGTTCTTGTCCTTCACGGTAGACACGAAATAGAGTACCGCCGGAGGCCCCTGGGCGCCAAAGAAGCCGCCCATGAGTCCGCTGATGGCGCCTGCTGTGATCTGGCCCTTCCTGTTGGCGGGAATCTTGATGCGGTTGCTGAAGAAGATGAAATAGACGCTCACCAAGACAAGAGCCACGCCGAGGATGATGTGCAGCACAGCGTCGTCCATCCGCTTCAGACAGAAGATGGAAAAGGTGGAGACGATGATGAAGGTCGTGAGGATGGGCATGAGCCTGCGCAGTTCGAGATAGCGGCGCATCCTGATGCAGATGACAAGGCTGTTGCTCATCGCCAACAGCCCGGAGAGGGTCGTGGCCTCACCGTAGGAGGGCATGAGAAAGGGAAGCATGGTCATGATGAACACGCCAAAACCGAAGCCTGTGGTGCGCTGGATGAAACTGGCGCAGATGCACAGCAGGAATATGATGACAAAAAGATGGAACATCACTGTTGAAAAAGAATAGGTCGTTTACAAAGGTAGCATAAATCGGCCTATAAACAAAATTTTTCATTCTCTTACGCCCACACTTTGAAAAAAATTGCCTATATTTGCCAACGCGAGACGCCCTGCCCCATACCTATTATATATATAGAGAGGGCGACAAAAGCATTTGGAACGGCGCGCCCGCAGACTTTTGAACCGACGACTGACCAAAACTTCAAGACAATGAGAAATATCCTTGTTCTTTTCTTTTTCCTCACAGCCTTGGCCATGCAGGCCCAGACAAGCAAGACCACGGAGACGCAGCGCGACCGCTACGGACACATCACGGGAACCGCTGTCACCACCACCAAGAGCGACGGCACACAAGAGACCGTCTACAAGGACCGCTACGGGCACATCACAGGCCGCAGCACCACCAAGCAGTATTCCAATGGGCGCACCGAGACCACCTACAAGGACAGCTACGGACACGTGACCGGCACCAGCACCACACGCACCACGGGCAATCGCAGCGAGACAACCTACAAGGACCGCTACGGACACATCACGGGGTCGAGCGCCACAAAGCCCGATGGCAAACGCACGACGACCACCTACAAGGACCGCTACGGACACATCACGGGAACTTCCACAACAAATAAGGAATAGCCTCTGCCAAGAAGCCTCCATCGATGGAGACAAGCAGCCCGGGCGGTTGGCGGCAATTGGGCGGCGCATGGCCCGTCCCCGACTAACAGGGACGGGCGACGCATACACCGTGTGCATCCCCCCAAGGGAGGCAGGGCTATTGCAGCAGAAGCGTGTTGCCGTCCTGAGTGGCCTCGAAATAGGGCGGCTCGTCGCGCAGGGAAATGTCGTCGTAGACAAAGGGCGCCACCTCCGTCTCCTTGCCGTCGGGGAGTATCAGCCCCATCTTTCCGTCGCGCTGGGCTATGACGGGCATCGTGCGAAGGTCGTCCACATAGACATAGCACGTGCGGAGGAAATCAAAGAGCGGATGCACAAGGATGTTGCCCTTATAGTCGCGCATACCGAACTTGCCGTCGTGCTCAAACACCTCATGGAACTGGATGTACTTGCTGTACACCCGCTTCATATAGCCCTCAAACTTGGCCTCATTGTGGAGCATGGCCTCCAAATAGTCGAAAGAGTCGCAATAGTTGGCCATGGCCCTGGCCACTATCATCCTAAAGTCGAGTCCGCTCACCACCTTGCGGTTCAAGTCAATGTAGCGGGCGATGGCCGTCTCGCGCTCAGGAATGGTCAGCGTCTTGAGCTGCTCCTCGAAGCGGTACATCATGCTCACCGACCCACGCATGGCCTTGATGTAGCGATGGATCTGCCGTCCCATCTCCATACAGACGAATTTGTCCATCTCTGACTGCTCTATGGGATCCACATAGTTGTCGATGGCCTGTTGCTGTTCTTTATCTTGCATAGTTTAGGTTTTTTGACAAAGGTAGTGATTTTTTCCAAAATACAAAAATAAACCCTTATTTTTTGTCTATGAAAGTGAAAAAGCTTACTTTTGCATTCTGTTTGTAGGAGGGAACAAAAAAAATGGAAACACAGTCAGACAAAATCAAAACTACAATCCGGAAAATCCATTCCAACCGCCGCCTCGCCACCGCCATCGCGTCCATCGTGGCCGTGGGATTGTTTCTCACAGCCAGCCTGCTCAAGTCGATGGAGAACAGGGCCCAGAAGAGCAACGAGACATTGGTGAGGCTGGAGGTGAGCCAATATTATAAGGTAAGCATCAACGGCAAGGCAGCATTCTACTTCACGCGGTTCAACGCCGACTCCACCTTCCACGGCGTGGCGTTCACGAAGGATTCCCTGCGCCCCATCCCCCAATATCAGGACGGACGCTTCTACCATGCCGTCCCCACCCTACCCACGAGTTTGGGACGAATCAAGACCTGTGTGCCCAAGACAACCACCAATCCCCACAACATCAGGTGGCAGGGCGACTGCCGAAAGATAGCCGCCAAGGAGGCCGGCGCGCTCGACACCGTGCTCAGGCGCGAGCATTCCAACCTCGACGAGTTGACCTACTACATGCGTGTACACAGCGTGATAGACGAGGGCTTCAACATCGTGGCCAACTACAAGAGCCGGCTCGACACAGCCTACAGGCGCCAGCAGAGGCTGCGCAAACTGCTCGCCGACAACAAGGACAGCCGAATCACCATCACTCTGGAGAACGACTACGTGGCCCTCTGCGCCACCGACAGCGGAACCATCCGGCGCGAGAGGTGCGAGATAAAGAAAGTGAAGGCATCAACAGTCTACCTGCGCATGGAATCCCACCGCACCCCATCCCGTGTGCGCCTCTACCTCTGGCCATGGGAGAAGCTGCGCCAGGCGCCCCCGCGCCGCCCCGCCAATGGCTACGCCGAGACCACCGACACCTTGGGGCGCCCCATCTACGGACTGTTTGAAGCCGACACGCTGCGCTATGGCATCCGCCTCGACTCTGCCGGAGTCTACACGGGAGAACTCAACCGCTTTGGCGCAGCCAACGGACACGGAAGCTTCTATGGCCACGACGGCTCCTACTACGAGGGCAACTGGCGTGACAACCAGCGCCAGGATTGGGGATTCGCCCTCAACCCCGGCCGCCACATGAGGGCCGGCGAATGGAAAGCCGACGTCTACCAAGGCGAGAGGCTCACCTACACCTCCAACCGAATCTATGGGATCGACATATCAAAATACCAGCATGAGCAGGGCAGGCGACGCTACAGCATCAACTGGGACAACCTGCACATCACCCACCTTGGCAGCCAAAGCCGCAAACGCATCAAAGGCAAAGTGAACTATCCCGTGCGCTTCGTCTTCATCAAGTCCACAGAGGGCACCACGCTGCGCAATGCCTATTTCCACGACGACTACCAGGGCGCACGCAACCACGGCCTCCACGTGGGAGCCTACCATTTCTTCTCGCTCCGCACGCGGGGATCGGACCAGGCACGCCATTTCCTCAAGAACAGCCGGTTCCAGAAAGGCGACCTGCCCCCAGTGCTCGACATCGAGCCCACCCGCAAACAGATAGAGGCCTGCGGAGGCACAGAAGTGATGTGGACCAACATCAAGGCTTGGTTGCGCGTGGTGGAGCAGCGGACGGGCTGCCGCCCCATCCTCTATGTCAGCCAAGGGTTTGTCAACCGATATCTGCCATTGGCCCCCGACGTGATGAGGAGCTATCCCGTTTGGATAGCACGCTATGGGGAATACAAGCCCAACGTGAGGCTGGCCATCTGGCAGCTGTGTCAGGACGGCCGTGCCAATGGCATCCACGGCTATGTCGACGTGAATGTCTTCAACGGCTACAACGACGAGTTCGCGCAATTCCTGAAGTCGGGAATCAAATAGACGGCCTTGCCGCCCACGCGCCACCCCACAAGCAAGGGCGCAATCCTCACGGATTGCGCCCTTCATAGTCAAGTTGTAGTCAGTTTTCTCTCTGTGCGCTGGCCGGTCATGGCATGCCACCGGCATTGCACGTTTTTTCACAATAAGATCAAGGCAGAAGGTTGGGGTGTGTTCATTTGCTGAACTTGTGCGATACGAGCATGTTCTTGGGATCGAGGGCCTCGTCAAGCTTGTCCTTGGTCATCAGTCCCTTCTCCAGCACGATGTCGTAGACCGAGCGGTTGGTCTCAAGGGCTTCCTTGGCCACCTTGGTGCTGGCCTTGTAGCCGATGATGGGGTTGAGTGCAGTCACGATGCCGATGGAGTTCTTCACCATCTCATAGCAACGCTCCTTGTTGACCGTGATGCCGAGTATGCACTTCTCCGTGAGGGTGTCGATGGCATTGTGGAGCCACCAGAGGCTCTCGAAGAGGCTCTCGGTGATGACAGGCTCCATCACGTTGAGTTCCAGCTGGCCGGCCTCAGCGGCGAAGGCCACGGTGGTGTCGTTGCCAATCACCTTGAAGCACACCTGATTGGTCACCTCGGGAATGACGGGATTCACCTTGCCGGGCATGATGCTTGAGCCGGGAGCCATTGCGGGAAGATTGATTTCCTTCAAGCCGCAGCGCGGGCCGGAGGCCATCAGGCGGAGGTCGTTGCAGATCTTGGAGAGCTTCACGGCCAGACGCTTCAATGCGCCGGAATAGCTCACGTATGCGCCCGTGTCGGGAGTGGCCTCCACAAGGTCGACGGCCGGAACGAAGTTCTCGCCCGTGAGCTTGCTCAGGTTGGCTGCGCAGAGCTTGGCGAATCCTGGCACAGCGTTCAATCCCGTGCCAATGGCAGTGCCTCCCATGTTGATTTCGTGGAGCAGACGCACGTTGCGCTCAAGGTTGAGGATTTCCTCCTCCAAGTTGGCGGCGTAGGCGTTGAACTCCTGCCCGAAAGTCATGGGCACTGCGTCCTGCAGCTGGGTGCGCCCCATCTTCAACGCCTCCTTGTATTCGTCGGCCTTATAGCGCAGGGCGCTGATGAGCCCCGTGAGCGAGGCCACGAGGGTCTTGTTCATGCGGATGATGGCCAGACGGATGGAGGTGGGATAGGCGTCGTTGGTCGACTGCCCGCAGTTCACGTGGTCGTTGGGTGAGCAGTATTGGTACTCTCCCCGCTTGTGGCCCATGATTTCAAGAGCGCGGTTGGCGATGACCTCATTGGCGTTCATGTTGACCGATGTGCCTGCGCCTCCCTGCATCATGTCGATGGGGAAGTTCTCATGCCACTTGCCGTCGACGATTTCCTGGCAAGCCTGGCTGATGGCGCCTGTAATCTCGTCGTTGATGACACCCAAGGCGTGGTTGGTCTGCACCGCAGCCAACTTCACGTAGGCGATGGACACCACGAAGTCGGGATAGTCGCGCATCTTCTTGCGCGAGATATGGTAATTGTTGATGCCACGCTGTGTCTGCACGCCGTAAAGGGCGTCTGCCGGAACCTTCAACTCTCCCAAGAGGTCTGATTCCACTCTGAATTTTTCCTCACTCATAATATTCGTAACGATTTAAGTTCTGTTTCTACGGCAAAGTTAGCCATAATCTTCGGAAGGGACTTTATAAATTATCGTTCTTTTTTTGTGAAATACGAAACAATTCATTACCTTTGGCGGCACCATAGGCAGCCATCCCCGTTGTGGCCGCCAACAGTTTGCCGTATACCTTATATATAATGATAAGAACATGACGAAGAGAGGAAACTTGAGTCTACAACAGCTTGCCGCACGCTACAGCATATCGGACCTCTACGAGCCGGGCATTGCCTACTACAGCTCGGCGGAGGGCGGCAAGCACGACCTCCGCGCCTACGACAACCGCATCAGCTGCTACGAGATGCAACTCATACGCCTGGGGGTGGCCACGGTGCGCATGGGCGAGAAGACGCTCACGCTCAAGCCCGGCGACCTGATGGTGGTGACTCCCTATCAGCCCATCGACTGCTTCTTCCCCGAAGGGCTTGTGTCTGAAGGCTTGCTCGTCGACCAGACCTTCTACAACAGCGCCTGCAACGTCTCGCCCGAGTCGGAGGCCACGCTCCAGCGGGTGCCCACAACAGCCAGCATGGTTTACCACCTCGACCGGGAACAGATGGAGGAATTGAGCGGCGTCTTCCAACAAATACGCACCGCCATCCGCCAAGACCATCTCTACAGGCACGAAATCCTGCGGTCGCTGCTCCACGTGTGCCTGCTGCTCTTCAATGAGCTGCCCTACTCCAAGAAAGTGTTCACCCACGACTTCCACCACAAGGAGAATGTGTTCAGAATCTTCGTCCATCTGGCCGACAACAACTTCCGAAAGCAGCGGTCGCTGACGTTCTATGCCGACAAGCTGAACATGACCACCACCTACCTTTCGAGAATCGTAAAGGAGATTTCCGGCAACACCATCGGCGACTACCTCTCCCTGCTGACCTACAACGAGGCTTGCAGGCTGCTGCGCAATACCGACATGACGATTGGCGAGATCAGCCAGGAGCTGAGCTTCAACGACCAATCGGCCTTCACCAACTTTTTCAAGCTCCACTCCCCCATCGCACCCAACGCCTATAGGAAAGCGAAGAGGTAGGAGCGGAAGAGCATCGTGTACTATCGTGTTGGTTCCCCACCAGCAATGAATGGCTTACGGCTGGTTCTATAAATTAGGCTTAAAGAATAATTGATAAAGTGTAGTTGTCGTTTCGGTCGTCTTCTGCATCTATCGGTCTCAAAACGTCAAGTCTCATCGGTCGTGTAGCCCGCTACACTCCCTCTTCAACTTACGTTTTGA
>SFCY01000025.1 GCA_004558865.1 Bacteroidales bacterium | reverse complement strand
GGGATGTTATGTGCCATTTTAAGAAATACTTGACCAAAGTCCTTTGTTTTAGTTACTCCTTACCCGGAAATCTATTAGTTTTTATAGAGGAAAGATACATCTTTTTTTTGGGAGACCAAAATATTTTTCAGTGAAATGGCTTGTTTTATCAGCGAAATGATATTTTGTTTTCCTTTTCGTTCAATTTCTGACCGATTCAGCCTAAATATTTGGTGAGATATTTGGCGTAAGCGCTGTTGCGAATCTTCTGGATGCCCTTCTCGCGGATCTGTCTCACACGCTCTCTGGTTAGTCCGTAGACGCTGCTGATTTCCTCGGGATTGCGCTGGGGCACTCCGATGCCGTAGGTGTCGCAGATGATTTGCCGCTCGCGGGGCTTGAGCACCCTGTCCATGATGGCGATGACATCCGTCAGCATCGACTCCCTTTCCGAAGAGCTCTCGGGATTGCTTTCTTCGCCGCTTGCCGCCAGCGTGTCGCTGAACGAGGTGTCGCTGTCCTCTCCCATCGGCACGTCGATGCTCACCGCGTGGCCCTCTGCCTGCATGGCCTGGTCTATCTTGTCGAGGTCGATCTCGGTCAGCTCGGCCAGTTCCTCCGACGAGGGCTTGCGGTGGTGTTCCTGCTCAAACCTGGCTATGGCCTGGTTGATGGTCTGGATGTTGCTCACGTGGTTGAGCGGCACCCTTACCAGCCTTCCCTGCTCGGCCATGGCCTGCAGGATGCTCTGGCGAATCCACCACACGGCGTAGGAGATGAACTTGAAGCCCCGTGTCTCATCGTACTTCTCAGTGGCTTTCACCAGTCCGATGTTGCCCTCATTGATAAGGTCGGACAGTGTCATGCCCCGGTGCTGATACTGTTTGGCCACCGACACCACGAATCTCAAGTTGGCCTCGATGAGTTTGTCCTTGGCCCGTTTGCCCTTTGCGCCGCCCAACTTCACCTCGTGTGCCAGCTCGGATTCCTCCTCGGGCGTGATCATGGGGATTCGTGCGATTTCGGTCAGGTACTGGTTCAAGTCTTCCTCAGTACGGTTTGTGATGCTCTTTTGAATCTTTAGCTGTCTCATGTTGTCCTTTTATCAATGGTTTTGGGGTAACAATCGTTTTGGCGATCCTATACTTTGTAGGTGAATATAATAGATTTTGTCGGCAAATGTAATCAAAAAAAATGTAATCAAAGAAAAAACGGCCACTTTTTTGGAATAAAAAAAGGCGGGGAATCAGCGGATTCCCTGCCTTTGTCGAATTGCTATGTTGTGAAACCCAACTTGATTAGAGGTTGGGGTTCATCTTGTTCCATTCAGCGATGGGCGGAATGATGCCAAGGTCGATCACCTCCTGGCGCATGTTGCAGAGGTGCTCGTAGCTCTTGTGCAGGTCGGCCATCTCCTCCTTGGTGCCTGTGGGAACGGTGTAGTGAACGCCTGTCTTGTCGATGGTTGTAGGCAGGGCCATCATCACATCCTTGAAGCCGAGCTCGGGGATGTCGGCATAGCAGCCGGCGGGGAGCGTGAACTTCTCGCCACCCATGGCGGCCTCGATCATCTTCACTGCGTTGTAGGCAGGGCTCTGGAACGAGCTGCGGCCACGGAGCTTGATGATGTTGCTGCCACCCTGTACGGTGATGTGCTTGATTTCCTCCCAGCGCTCATCGCTCAGACCCATCTCAGAGAGGGGTTTGCCGTCGATCTTCACCTGCGAGGCAAACACGGCCATCTGCTCGCCGTGGCCGCCGTAGGTGTGGGCGCCTGTCACCTTGTCCTGCTGCACGCCGAACTCCAAGGCCAGGGCCTGCTGCAGACGGGTGGAGTCGAGGGCTGCCAAGGAGGTCAGCTGGTTGGGCTTCAAGCCAGAGTGGATCAGTGTGGTCAGCGCGGTGACGTCGGCGGGGTTGAAGATCACC
The DNA here is from genome assembly GCA_004558865.1 of Bacteroidales bacterium. Taxonomy (GTDB): domain Bacteria; phylum Bacteroidota; class Bacteroidia; order Bacteroidales; family Bacteroidaceae; genus Prevotella. The sequence goes on along the minus strand of SFCY01000025.1, from coordinate 20,870 downwards.
ACCACGTGCTCCACGTCGGGGCAATACTTCTTGATGTTGTCGCCGAAGTCGGCGGCAATCTTGCAGTTGCCTTTCAGCAAGTCCTCACGCGTCATGCCAGCCTTGCGGGGAGCGCCGCCTGAGGAGATGATGTATTTGGCGCCTGTGAAGGCCTTCTTCGCAGCCTCGGCTACCTTCTCGGGATTGTTCATGTCCTCTACTGCGGGAGCGTAGTAGGTGACGTTGGCGCCAGGGAATGCGCACTGCTGAATCTCATCGAACACACCATGAACACCCGGCTCATAGATATCATAGAGACACACGTTGGGAGTGAGGCCGAGCGTCAGAACGGTCTGGGCCATGTTTGAACCAATCATACCGCCTGCACCGACGATGACCAGTTTGTCGTTTGTTAAGTAAGCCATAATAATTTATTGTATATTTTTATTGAAACTTTCGTTCTCGCGAATGCGCGGAAGGGATGCTTTCGCTTGTTCATTCGTTCTCGATGTTATCTCTGCAAATACAATGCCAAAACCTTATTCTGCCACTGCCATTTGTTTCCGACCGCAAAGTTAGTAAAAAATAAAAGAAATGCATTATTTATTTTGTTGTTTATTCTTAAAATCATAACTTTGCAACACCAGGCCCAATCCCTGTTGGCCCATCCTGCGTCACAAGGCGGGAGTTGCGCCGGGGCGGGAGTGAGGCTCGGGTGTGCGTCCCCCATTACAGACAGTCTATTAAAACGCAATAAAACTATGGAAAAGAAACAAATCAACGACCGCATTGAGGCCCTCCGCGAGGTGATGAGACGCGAGCGGCTGTCGGCCTTCATCTTCCCAGCCACCGACCCGCACCACAGCGAGTATGTTCCCGACCGCTGGAAGGGACGCGAGTGGATTTCAGGTTTCGACGGCTCAGCGGGCACGGCCGTGGTGACGCTCAAGAGCGCAGCCCTCTGGACCGATTCGCGCTACTTCCTTGCGGCTGAGGAACAGCTCCGCGGCACTGAGTTCCAGCTCATGAGGCTCAAGGTGGCGGGAACGCCCACGATAGCCGAATGGCTCGACCAGGAGCTTGCCGATGTCGATGGAGCAGAGGTGGGTTGCGACGGCTGGGTGAACAGCTATGGCGAGGTGGAGCAGCTCAAGGCCGACCTCAGAGCTTGCCACGGCATGACCCTGCGCATCAATCTCGACCCGTTGGAGCGCATCTGGAAAGACCGGCCGCAGGTGCCGGCCAACAAGGTGGCTGTCCACCCCTTGGAGTTTGCCGGTGAGCCGGCTCGCGACAAGCTCTCGCGCATCCGCCATGAGCTGCGCCTCCGCCATTGCGACGGCATGCTCGTGTCTGCCCTCGACGACATCGCCTGGACTCTCAACCTGCGCGGCACCGACGTGCGTTGCAATCCCGTGTTTGTGGCCTATCTGCTCATAGCGTCGGACAAGGCCACGCTCTTCATTGACCCGTGCAAGCTCACGCCCGAGGTGGAGGACTATCTGCGGGAAGAGGGCGTGGCCACAGCCGACTACGACCAGGTGGTGGACGGTCTGCGCCGCTACGGCGAGTACAACATCCTGATGGATCCCGCGGAGACCAACGCCAGGGTGGCCGCGGCCGACATGCCCCATTGCCGCAAGGTCATGCGCCCCTCGCCCGTGCCTGCGATGAAGACCATCAAGAATGCCACCGAGATAGAGGGCTTCCGCCGTGCCATGTTGCGCGACGGTGTGGCCATGGTGAAGTTCCTGCGGTGGCTGGGGCCCGCCGTGGCGCGGGGCGGCGAGACCGAGATGAGCGTCGACCGCAAGCTGACGGCCTTGCGCGCGGAGCAGCAACACTTTCGCGACATCTCCTTTGACACCATAGCCGGCTACGGCCCCCACGGCGCCATCGTGCATTACGAGGCCTCTCCGGCTACCGACGCGCCCTTGAGACCCGAGGGACTGCTGCTGCTCGACAGTGGAGCGCAATACAGCGACGGTACAACCGACATCACCCGCACCATTGCCCTCGGCCCTGTCACCGAGGAGGAGCGACGGGTCTACACGCTGGTGCTCAAGGCGCATATCCAGTTGGAACTGGCCAAGTTTCCCGATGGAGCCTGCGGGACGCAGATTGACGCCTTGGCGCGTGAGCCGCTGTGGCGCGCCGGACTCAACTTCCTCCATGGCACGGGCCATGGCGTGGGCTCCTACCTTTGTGTGCACGAGGGACCTCACCAAATCCGCATGGAATACATGCCGGCTCCGCTCCACTCGGGAATGACCGTCACCGACGAACCGGGCATCTACGTGGCGGGCAAGTTTGGTGTGCGCATAGAGAACACGCTTCTCATTGAGGCCGACCGGCAGACCGACTTCGGCGCCTTCCTGAAGATGGACTCGCTCACGCTCTGTCCCATCGACATGGCTCCGCTCGATGTGGCCCTGCTCACCCTTGAGGAGCGGGAATGGCTCAATGGCTATCATGCCCGCGTCTATGCCGAACTCTCGCCCCTGCTCGACGGGGAGGATGAGGCGTGGCTGAGGAAGGCCACAATGGCAATATGATATGATGATTATCCGCAAGCATCCAATCGTGGCTTCAGCAACCGCATGAGTGGGCGACGCGCTCCCGCAGTAGGATGATTGCGGATAATCATATCATTATTATTAGGAAAATGGAAAAGGCCAACGAATTCTTGCCAGAACTTGGCGATTACCGCAAACTTCGGGTATTCCAAGTGACAACGATAATTTATGACATCACCCGCTATTTTGCAAACAACGTTTTCATTGCGGGTGATCGCACAATAGACCAAATGGTGCAAGCCGCGCGAAGCGGCCGACAGAATATAGCCGAAGGAAGTGCTGCCGCAACAACATCAAAGGAAACAGAGATTAAACTCACCAATGTGGCAAAGGCAAGTTTGCAAGAACTGCTTCTCGACTATGAGGACTATCTCCGCCAGCACGGCTTACAGCAATGGCCCAAAGATGACAAGCGCACGCTTCAAACCAGACAATACTGCCGGACCCACAACGATCCGAGGAGCTATGTGGAGGCAATCAAGAAACGCAGTCCAGAGACAACAGCAAACATTGCCATTGTCTTGATTCATCAGGCGGACTACATGTTGGAGCGTCTCTTGGCCCATCAGAAAAAGAGATTTTTGGAAGAGGGGGGTATTAGGGAGGCGATGTACCGCGCAAGGCGCGCCCACAGAGGCTACTAAGTTCGAAGGGCTCGGAGAGCTCGGAGAACTCTGAGAACTCTGAGAACTCCGAGGTCTCCGAGAACTCTGAGCTCTCAGAGTTATTTGATGGCGGCCTCTTTCTGCATCTTGTATTCAATGAACGCCTGGTCGAAGGCGGCCTGCTCTTCGTTGCTCATCGGACTGAGCGACTTCTGCAGCCCCTTGTAGTAGCGGCCAATCTGTTTCTTCAGCGCCCGCTTGTCGGTTGCCGTTCCGTCGAGGTAGGGCTGGTACATCCTGTCCATGTCGGCAAACATCTGCTGCTTCACTTGGTCGTTGAATTTTGCGCCAGTCGCGGCGGCTGCGTCAGAGCCGGCTGGAGCCGTGGCCACGGACTGCTGTGCGGTGTCGGCCGATTGGGGCTGTGCGGTCTGTTGGTCTTGTTGAGTGGCCGTGGAGTCGGTCTGCTCCTGGGTGGCAGTCTGCCTTTCGGCGCTCTTGTGCTGCAGGGCAAAGAACGCCACCACCACCACGATGAGCACCACCACCACGGCGGCGAGCGTTGCCATGCGCTTCGTTGAAGGTCCCGAGCCGGAGCCGCCGTCGAGGTCGGCCACCATGGAGTCCATGTCCATATAGCGGTCGCCGCGGTTGTAGCTGCAGCATTTTTCTATCAATCCGTTGTAGTCCTCGGGCAGTCCCATCTGCTTCATCAGCACACCGAGCGAGTACACGTCGGCGCGCGCGTCGATGGCCACCGTGCCGTCCTTCTGTTCCGGCGACACATGCGCCATCGAGCTGTAGCCCACGTGGAGGTCGTCGGCGAAGGGCATGCGGAAGTCAATTATCTTCACCTCGTCGCCCTGCTTGGCGATGAGGACGTTGCTGGCCTTCAAGTTGCGGTGCTGGATGTTTCTCTCGTTGGCATATCCAATGGCGGAGGCAATCTGTCGGATGATGTTGAGCTTCTCCTCCACCGAGTGGTTCTCGGCCAAGTAGGCGTTGAGAGGCCGTCCGTCGACAAACTCCACCACGATGGCCTTGCCATACTGAGGGTCGTCAATGAGTTGCGTCTCCTTGGCTATGTTGGCGTGGTCGAGCTTCGACACGGTCTCAAACTCCTTACGCAGCAGCGTCTGGAACTGCGACTTGTCCTTGTATTCACTTTTCAAAGCCTTCAGCATCACCGGCGCACCATCGCGGGTGGCTTTCACATAAAGGTAGATACCTTTTGACTTGATGACGTTTCCTGTCTCCATTGTTATATCTTTTATTTATCGGCGGCAAATACCGCTGCATATTCGCTTGCAAATTTACAAAAAACCGATGAGAGAAGAAACAATCTTTGTCATTTTATTGTTTGTCGGGCGAATATTTTGATTTGGGTTGAATCCATTCCTGCGCCCGTGTAGAAAACTTTTCAAAATATTTTCGGTGAAGTCTGTTTTCTTTTCAATAAATATATTATATTTGCAAAATAAAGTCCTTTGTTGTCAAAGTGCAATGCTTTGGACTCGAAGAGTTGCCAAATCGACAGGATGCTAATTCTATTGTTTAACCTATAACATAATTGGTATGAAAAGACAGTATCTCGGTGTGGTTGTTGGGCTTGCCCTTGCTATAAGTCCGCAGCCGCTATTGTCACAACGAGCGAAGTCGACGGAACTTCCTTTGAAGACTGCCAAGAATGCGCCTGGTGCGGAGCAGGCGCGGGCATCGCACGAGCTGCGCAAGTCGTCTCCCGCCCTGTTTCTACAGAAATCAGTTCCTTCCCGCCCTGCGGCCCTCTACAAGGAGAAGCCATTCAGCGTGAGGCAGAAACGTCATTCCTCGGCCTTGGCGGTGGATCCCTCGTTGGTCTTTTGGGGCGATGTTGTTTCCCCGACCTTTCCTGGCTTCCATTCCTTTTCTCCCGCCAATCCCGTTGCCGTCACCCGGCTCAACGATTACAGCCAGGCGTTCTTCAATGCGGGTTGTGGCCGTGTGGGCAACAAGCTTTGCGGGGTATACCTCGACCTTACCTGGCAGGAATACGGTTTCATACAATCGTATTACTTCACCGTAGACACCGACACGTGGCAGGTGGCGGATGCCCCCACGCCTCTTCCCGACTTCTCGCTCTCTGCCGTAGAGACAGCCCAGGACGCCAACACGGGCGAGGTCTTCGGCGAGTTCCGCAATGCTGATGGCAGCGGCTTGGAATGGGGTGTTGTCGATTACGCCACCAAGACCCGCACCACCATCGCCCAAGCCGCCAACGCCTATGTGGCCTTGGGCATTGCCCAGGATGGTTATGCCTACGGAGTGGCGCAGGACGGCAACCTCTACAAGATCGACCGCAAGACGGGTGGCGAGACCAAGATAGGCAGCACCGGTGTGGCTGTTGTGGCGGACGGAGGCTCCAGCTACTTCCAGTCGGGCGAAATCGACCCTAAGACCAACACGTTCTATTGGGCGGCCACCGATGCTGCTGGAGCCAGTGCCCTCTATACCGTCGACCTTTCCTCGGGTTTGGCAACCAAGGTGGGCGACTACCCCAATGAGTATGGCGGAGCCAACATAACAGGGCTCACCATACCGAAAGCCGCAGCCGAAGACGGGGCTCCGGCCGCCATCACCGACCTCAAGGCCCTCTTTGCAGGCGGGGCGCTCACTGGAAAGATTACGTTCACAGCCCCCTCTACAACTTTCGACGGCAAGGGCACCCTCTCGGGTCAGCTCGGCTACAGGGTGGTTGTCAATGGCCTCGACACCTTGAAGGGAACAACCGTGGCAGGAGAGCCGACCACGGTGGATGTGACTACCCACGAGGGAACGAACCAGTTTGTGGCCTTTACATTCAACAGCGAGGGCAACAGTCCGTCGGCCAAGACGACGGCCTTTGTGGGAACCGACACTCCAGCCTATCCCGCCAACGTGAGGTTTGAGGCCGACAGCCAAGGCGCGTCGCGTCTCTCATGGAATGCCGCCAAGGGTCAGAACGGCGGATGGTTAGGGAGTGTGAGGTACGACGTGGCGCGAATATCTGGAAAGGACACCCTGTGGGTGGGGCGGAATTTGACCGACACCACCTTCACCGAGCAGATTCCCCAGGCCAAGCTGAAGGCCTACAGGTATGGCGTGGCAGCCAAGAACGACAAAGGCGGCAGCGCACTGGCCCTGAGCAACGAACAACTTTTGGGCGATGCCTTCGACGTGCCCTACTTCAACGATTTCGACAGCAACCTCGACCTCTACACCGTCATCGACGCCAACAACGATGGAGCCACCTGGAGTTGGGATGCCCCCACCAAGTCGGCTGCCTACCATTGGAGCACTTCCGCGGTAGGTGACGACTGGCTCATCACGCCGCCCATCCACCTCATGGGCGGAAAGAGCTACAAGGTGAGCTTCAAGGCCCGCAGCACCAACGGAGCGCTCTATCCAGAAAAGTTGCAGGTGCTCTGGGGCAAGGGCAACTCTCCCGAGCTCCTCACCGACACGCTGCTTGGTACAACGGTGCTCGATCAGGAAAGCTATCAGCAGTTTGCGAAAACCATCCGCCCCAAGACAGAGGGCAAATACTACATGGGCTTCCACGCCGTGTCTGACGCCTCGATGTATTACCTCTACGTCGACTCCATCTTGGTGGAGGACGCGCCCGACGCCAATGCCCCCGACTCGGTGACGAGCCTCAAGGCTGTATGCGACCCAACGGGAGAGCTTCTGGCCACTCTGAGCTTCAATGCCCCCACCAAGACCTTGGGCGGAGTGGCGCTCGGCAGCCTGACGAGAATCGAGGTGCGCAAGGGCAACGACCTTGTGGCGACTATCGAGAAGCCCAGTCCCGGCGCAGCGTTGACAGCCACCGACAGTCATGCCTCGCAAGGCACCAACACCTATTCAGTGTATGCCTGCAATGAGGCCGGCAGTGGCCCACGTTCCAGCGTCTCGGTGTCTGTCGGGGTGGACATTCCCGACATGCCCGTCGTGACGGCTCGCGACAATACGCATTCCGTGACCCTCTCATGGGATCCCGTGGAGGGACTCAACGGTGGAATCATCCAGCCCGCGAAGACACGCTACGACATCTTCAACGTGAGCGATGGCTACGTGAGCGACTCCCTGACCTCCGTGACCGGTGAGACGGAGTATGAGGTGACGGGAATGAACAACGACGAGGGCGAGCCCCAAAGCTATCGCACCTGGGCCGTGCGCGCTGTCAACGGGGCAGGCGAGAGTTCGTATGGCGTGGCCGCCATCGTTGTGGGAAAGCCCTACGCGCTGCCTTTCCACCAAAGTTTCAAGAACGCCACCGACGAGGGACTCTTCATGGGTCTCAACCACGGAGAGGGCAACTATCAGTGGCAGATCACGGGCGAGGCCTCGGTCGACGGCGACGGTGGCTCGCAGGCTTTCTCGGCCCAAGAAGCCTCACAGGGCGACGTGTATACGGGCAAGATTACGCTCAAGGGAGCCAAGAATCCCCACCTGCTCTTCTATTATCGGGCTGCACAGAACTTGCCGGCCACACTCGCCGCTTCCATCGAGCAGAAGGACGGCAGACTGACCAAGGTGTTCTCTTGTGACCTCAGCCAGAACACCAACGACGAATGGACGCGCGTCGTGGTGAAGCTCCCCGCAAGTCTTGCCACTGAGGACTATGTGAAGCTCCACTTCACGGGTACGGCCATGCAAGGACTGGCGGGCAAGAAGATATTTGTCGACAACATCAATATCGTGGATCCTCCCAAGGCTGACGCCGCCATCACGCTCAACGCCCCCGCCCGCATCAAGAAGGGGCAGACGCTGACGGTGGACATGACCTTGAAGAACAACGGTCTCGACGAACTGGTCGGCCCGAGGGTGAGGGTGGCTGTGAATGGCGAGAGCATAGCAGACTCCACACTCGACCTGCGTCTCGGCCTGCTTGAGTCGGCTGTCATTCCCGTGAGGCTGACGACCTCGCGGCTCGACGAGGGCGACAAGCTGGCAGTGAGTGCCGAGGTGGTGGCCGAGGGCGACCTCTTGCCCGACAACAATATGGCCGCCCTCGACGTGGCAACCGAGGAGGCGCAGGTCAACGCGCCCACAGACCTACGCTTCACCGACCGCCAGACAGGAAGCGTCACGCTGGCATGGACGGAGCCGGAGGTGGGCTTCTTGAGTCTGACCGACGACTTCGAGAGCTATGATCCGTGGAGTCTCACCTTTGGCGACTGGACCACCATTGACGCTGATGGAGGTCTGGCCCAGCCTCTGAGCAGCATGGCCACTTATCCCCATCAGGGAGAGGCTTTCGCCTTCATGGACTGGCAGCCTTCCGACCTTTTCCGCAGCGGAGCCGGCCTCGACCCCCATTCGGGTACCAAGGCTCTCGTGGGAATATGCCAGCTCAACGAGTCGCGCACTGCCTATGTGGATGCCGACAACTGGCTCATCTCGCCGCGGCTGTCTGGACGCGCCCAGACCCTCTCGTTCTGGGTGAACAATTTCCCCCAGCAGGGTTATGGCACGGAGTCTTTCCAAGTGTGGACATCCACGACCGACAACGAGAAAGGCAGTTTCCAGATGTTGGGAGCCGACTACACCCAAGCCTCAGGTGAGTGGACAAGGATAGAGGTGTCGTTGCCCGAGGGGACAACCTATTTTGCCATCAGGCAGAACACGCCTTCGAGTCAGGCTTTCATCTTCATGCTCGACGACATCACGTTTGAGGTGGCCAGCCAGGCCGCCAGCTATCGCGTCTATCGCGAGGGGAGTCTGGTCGGAGCCACCTCCGCGACCACCTATCAGGACCAGGGGCTTGAGGAGGGCGACTATCAGTATGCCGTCACGGCAGTCTATCCTGATGGCTCAGAGTCGGCCCCCGCTTTGTTGACCGTCTCCACCCAAATCCCGCAGACAGGGATGGCAAAGGTCTCGGCCTATGATGTCTATTCCGTTACCGGCGCAATGGTGCGGCGCAATGCTTCCCGTCTCAATGGACTGCCTAAAGGAGTCTACATCGTTGGCGGCAGGAAAGTCGTTGTGAAGTAAATACCATGCTCTTATATATGACAAGCCCCACGCTGCCTGAGAGAGGCTGCGTGGGGCTTGTCGTGTCATCCGCCGTCAAGGCGGAGGAGGGGCGGATGGGAGCAGTGCGGGTGCTGTCTATTCGTCCACAGCTGGGCCGAAGCGGTTGTCCTGAGGCTCGCTTGGCGTGCAGAGCAGCACGAGCAGCCAGATGCTTCCGATGATGGGGATGAGGCTGATCCAGTACCACTGACCGCCTTTGCCCATGTCGTGAAGGCGGCGCCAGGCGACGGCCAAGCCTGGGACAAAAAAGGCCAGGATGGCTCCCCAATACAGGATGTTGGCGAGAATGATGGCCATGGTGCCACCGTTGGCGTATCCCAAGGACATCACCATGGCCAAAGCTAGCATGATGAGGAAGTTGTCGAGCGTGTACCACCAGTACTCGGCGCGTTTGGCGCGGCCGTTGAAGTTGGCGTAATTCTGAAAGACGACTTTCATAAAGGCTGTGAACATGTCCATAGTTGAATAGAGATTTGATGTTAAAGATTAAGGTGTTGTTTCTGTTTCCTTGCAAAGATAGCGAAATTCCCTTAGACGCGCAATTTTTTTTGAATTTTTCATGTTGTGGTTGTTTCCTTTTGCTGGCAATTGTCAGCAACCAGGGCTGTGAAGAGTGAAAGACAATATAGACGAATTTCCGACCCACGGAAAATATCCATTGAACCACTATATCTTTCCACACGAGTTTGTATTCAAGAGCTTATCCAAAAGTGGGTACAACATATTGAACGACCTATTGGCGAAGACTTGTGTAACTTTTGCGGATAATCCTGTAATATTTTGCTGCATCGTGGAAATTCTGTAACTTTGCACCCGCAAATCATTATTGTTATGTCAGGATACCTTTTTTCAGACAATAGGAAAATCACCGCGAAACGCTTCAAGGAGATGAAGCGGCAGGGTGAGAAAATCTCCATGCTCACCGCCTACGACTACACCACGGCGGGCATCATCGACCGCGCGGGCATCGATGGAATCCTTGTCGGCGACTCGGCGGCCAATGTGATGTCTGGCTACGCCACCACTGTGCCCATGTCGATGGAGGAGATGCTCTATTACGGTCGCAATGTGGTGCGTGGCGTGAAGCGCGCCTTGGTGATGTTCGACATGCCCTTTGGCAGCTACCAGGTGAGCCGCGAGGATGGCGTGCGCAATGCCATCCGCGCCATGAAGTTCACGGAGTGCGACGCCGTGAAGATGGAGGGCGGACAGGAGATCGTCGACACCGTGAGGGCCATCATCGACGCCGGAATCCCCGTTTGCGCTCATTTGGGCCTCACTCCCCAAAGCATCCACAAGTTTGGAGGCTTCTCGCTGCGCGCCCAGGAGGAGGCCGAGGCCGAGAAGCTGCTCAACGACGCCCGCCTGCTCGATGAGGCCGGTTGCTTCGCCTTGGTGTTGGAGAAAGTGCCGGCCCGGCTCGCTGCCCAAGTGACGCGCGAGGTAAGCATGGCCACCATCGGCATTGGCGGCGGCAACTCCACCGACGGACAGATTCTCGTATGGCAGGACGCCATGGGGATGAACGACGGCTTCAAGCCCAAGTTCCTGCGCCACTTCGCCCATTTGGGCCAGGCCCTCACCGACGGTGTGGGCGACTATGTGAGGGCTGTGAAGGATGGGTCGTTCCCCTCTGAGGAAGAGAGCTATTAGGACGCGGCCAAATCATCCATCATTCTAATTTTTGGACACGGCCTAAAACAAGACAACATTATGGACACACAGAACACGCCCATACACATCAAGCTCTGGCACAAAGAGTTCTGGATGCTTGCCTTTGCCGAATTTGCCCTCGCGGCTTCCATTTGCATGTTGGCCATCATCGCCCCCGAACGCTCGTCGGTCTTGGGTCTCGACCTGCGGGAGACGGGATGGATGGCCATGGCCTACGGTGTGGGCCTCTACCTGTTGGGACCCTTTTGCAACTATCTCGTGCAGACCTACCGCCGCAATGTGGTGTGCCTGCTGATGATGAGTGTGCTTGCCATTCTGCTCTTCGGACTGTCGTGGCTTTCCGTACACGCCCTTCCCCTTGGCCATCGAGCCACCGTGGGACTGGTGCTCCTGAGCTCGCTCTTGGTGGGGGCCACCTTCGGCCTGTCGCAGATGCTGCTTGTGTCGACGCTCGTCATCGACAAGTGCGAGTCGTTCTTGCGCACCGAGGCCAACCACCACGTGGCCTGGTTTGGCCGTTTTGCCCTCTCCGTGGGGCCCTGCCTCGCCCTGTCGCTCACCGCCTGGAGCAAGACGGCCTCCGTCTTGGGCGTGGGCTTTGTCGTGGCTGCCATCCTGTTGGTGAGGATGGTCAGCTTCCCCTTCCGCACACCCGACGACGATGTGCCGCTGCTCAGTCTCGACCGCTTCTTCCTGCCCCATGCCTTCCGGCTCTTCCTCAACCTGCTTCCTGTGGCGATGGTCATGGGCATGTTGCTCAGTGCGGAGCGTCAGCCCCTGTTCTACGCCCTGCTCATGGGAGGCTTCTTCTTGGCGCTGTTGGCGGAGAAGTATGTCTTTGCCAATGCCGAGCTGGAGAGCGAGTGCGTGTCGGGGCTCATCTGCATGCTCACCGCCTTGGCCATGCTGCTTCTTCGCGGCGAGATGGCCGAGGTGCATGTCATAGCCCCCGTGCTGTTGGGGTTCAGCTCCGGCATCGTCGGTTCCCGTTTCCTGCTGTTTTTTGTGAAGTTGAGCGACCATTGCCAGCGTGGCACCTCCCAGTCCACCTACGTCTTGGCTTGGGAAAGCGGGCTTGCCTTTGGCCTTGCGGCCGGGTTCGGCCTGTTCCATGCCCATCCCAGCCGGGTCTACCAGTGTGGCATCGTGCTTACGGTGGTCGCGCTGGCCTTCTATCTGCTCTATGTCCATCCCTGGTATATGCGCAACAAATCGCGTTAGCAATCGCGCAGTGTGGCATACTTTTTGCTTTTTCCTTTATATATAGAAACGGAGGAAGAGAATTATGGCATTCATAGATTACTACAAGATTTTAGGCGTTGACAAGAACATCCCCCAAAAGGATGTGCGCCGTGCATATTTGAAGCGGGCAAAGCAATTCCATCCCGACCTTCACCCCGACGACCCCAAGGCCAAGGCCAAGTTCCAGGCTCTCAACGAGGCCTACGACGTCATCAGCGATCCCGACAAGCGGGCCAAGTATGACCAGTATGGCGAGAAATGGAAGGAGGCCGAGGCGTTCAACAACGCGGGTGGCGGCCAGCAGTACTACAGTGGCGGCGGGAGCGGCTCGCCCTTCGACGGCTTCGACTTCGAGTCGTTTGGCAGTGGGGGCGGCGGATTCTCCAGCTTCTTCAAGGACTTGTTTGGCAATGGAGGTTTCAGCAATCGTTTCAGCTCAGGCTTCGGCTCGCAGCAGACGCGCCAGCACTCGGGCGAGATGACCGCTACGGTGAACCTCGACATGTATACCATGCTCTTGGGCGGCGACGTGGTCATCGGGCTGCGCAACGGCACGAAGATCAAGCTCAAGGTGAAACCCGGCACGCAGAATGGCACCAAGGTGCGCGTGCGTGGCAAGGGCTACGACCGTGGCGACGGCACCTATGGCGACCTGATCATCACCTACAATGTGAAACTGCCCACCGACCTCAACGACCACCAAAAGGATCTGCTGAGGCAGATGAGGATGGGGTAGGGGGCTTTCATGCCCTTGCAGTCGCGGCACTTGCAGAAGAAAACATATTGAAGGGACGTGAGCAATCGCGCCCCTTTTTTCGGCTCTACCGACAAATTGGTCCGCAGTTTGGGAGGTCCGCTGCCCTCAGCGGCCACTATACAATGTAAAGTTCACCCTAATTTCAACTGCATAGGTTGTAATTTTGTCTCCATAGGCAGCCTTTGTTTAACGTAGTCTTTGTAACTTTGCAGCTGACATGTAGGAGGCACGGCGTCCCCGCCGTGCAGGAATGTGTGGTGGGGATGCCGCACCCCCTCTGCAAAAACAGTTAATCATAGATTATTGGTGACTTTGTATGGTGCCTTTTCTTGTATTGCCTCTACATTGAGTATCATAGGGCTTCGATGTATGTTGGCTTCTGGCCTGTTTTCTTTTCATATTCCTCTATGCCAATCTTTTTCAACCGTTCAATGGTATTCTTCTTGTTCTGCTTGACCTCTCTCAGCCACTGTAGAGCTTGTTCTCTTGTCATTTCCATACTTTTGTCTTTGTTCTACATTGCAAAAATAGGGTTTTTCTACGAGTAATCCAATTTTATTCGTTGTTTTTGCCTTTATCGCTGTTATTTGTTCCTCAAGGGAAGTAATCTCGCACGTGAGTTGTCGCGCCCGGATATTCGTCTCCACCTGTCGGTTGAACTGCCGTTCTTTTCGAATTTTCTTCTGCATGGCTTCCCCGTCTTGGCTTTCTGCCTGCCTTGTTCTTTTTGCCTATGGAATTTGTCTCCATAGGCAGCCTTTATTCCGCAGGGATTTTGTAACTTTGCAGTTGTGGGGGAGTGCGCTGCTCCTGGAGGCGGCAAATGTCGCGTCGAGGAGTCGTGCAGTGTGCTTCTGACAAACCACAGACAACACAAAACGCAAGACAAAATGGAAGACTATGAATGGGCAAAAGGCATGAACTGTGCCGTGACAGTGTGTGACGCCGAGGGCGTCATCGTGTATATGAACGACAAGGCGCGCGAGACTTACAAGAAGCATGGCGACCTGATTGGGAAGAACCTCTACGATTGCCATTCCGAGCGGTCGCGTGGGATTATCCGCCACATCCTTGCCACGGGTGGCAGCAACGCCTATACCATAGAGAAGCAGGGCGTGCACAAGGTCATCTACCAGACGGCATGGAAGAAGGACGGCAGAGTGGCCGGCATCGTGGAGATTTCGATGGTCACAGCCGCAGACCTGCCCCATTACGTGAGGGGATAGACCGCGCGCGATTTAAAGTCGCCCCCAAAATAGGTGGATGCGTATTTGCTCGGTGCTCATTTATTTCACCGTGTTGTTGAGAACGTAATGGAATTTTCAAGCGCGAGGGACGAAAAAATCTGTTGAAAGGTGTCGGTTTCTCGTGCTTTATTTGTATTTTTGCCAAGTCGTGTTGATTGTCACCTGATTTGCGGCACAACGCAAGTCGGGCGAGGCTCTCGGCAGGACAAGGAGGGGCACGCTGCTGATGGCGGGTGCTTCGTGGTTAACTTTTTCAATGGATGAACGAAAAATCTGAATCTATGACACTCAAACTCTTATCCCACAGCAGGAGCAGGAAATCGTTGGTGGCCATGAGCCTCCTTTCCTGCGCCCTCACCGCCCATGCCCAGACTGACGAGGCGCTATGGCTGAGGTATCCTGCCCTCTCGCCCGATGGCACTAAAATCGTTTTCTCCTACAAAGGCGACCTCTTCACCGTAGGAGCCAAAGGTGGGCAGGCCATTCAGCTCACCACCAACGCAGCCTACGACGCGTTTCCCCACTGGAGTCCCGACGGCTCCAAGATAGCCTTCGCCAGCACCCGAGAGGGCAGCCGCGACGTGTTTGTCGTCGACCGCCACGGCGGCGCTCCCCGCAGGCTCACCTTCAACAGTGGCAACGAGACTCCCTTGGGCTGGCTCAACGACAGCACCGTGCTCTTCAGCGCCAACTATGCGCCGACAGCCCAGAGCATCGTCTTCCCCGGCAATTTCCTGCAAGTCTACACCGTCACGCTGAGTGCCCTGCGCCCCAAGCTCTTCTCTCCCATCGCCATGGAGGACATCAGCATCAACGGGCGGGGCGACATCCTCTACCACGACTACAAAGGCTACGAGGACTGGTTTCGCAAGCACCACAAGTCGCCCGTGACGCGCGACGTCTGGCTGCTCCGCGGCGGCCACTACACCAAGCTCACCGACTTTGAGGGCGAGGACCGCAATCCCTGCTGGGCCCCCGACGGAAACAACTTCTACTATCTGAGCGAGCAGGACGGCACGAGCAACGTGTGGTCGCGCCCCGTTGACGGAGCCGCCACTCAGCTCACCCACTTCGAGAAGAATCCCGTGCGCTACCTCTCTGCCGCCCGCAACGGCACGCTCTGCTACACCCAGGACGGTGCCCTCTACGTGCAGCAGCCCGGAGGCCAGCCCCAGCGGCTTACCGTGCGCGTCACCGCCGACACCAACGACAAGCAGCTCGTGCGCCAGACCCTGACCAATGGGGCCACGGAGATTGCCGTCTCGCCCAATGGCAAGGAGGTGGCCTTTGTGGTGCATGGCGACGTGTTTGTCACGGCTGTCGACTACCGCACGACCGTGCGTGTCACCGACACCCCCGAGGAGGAACGGGGAGTGGCCTTCTCTCCCGACGGGCGTAGCCTCACCTACGCCTCAGAGCGCGACGGCCTCTGGCAAGTCTACACCGCCAAAATCAAGAACGACAAGGAGAAGCTCTTCTGCTACAGCACTGGGGTGGAGGAGAAGCGACTCTGCCCGAGCGACCACGTGCAGTTGCAGCCCGAGTACAGTCCCGACGGCAAGAGCATTGCCTTCTTCGAGGACCGCGCCACGCTGCGTGCCGCCGACGTGAAGAGCGGCAAGGTGCGCACCTTGCTCGACGGCAAATACAACTTCAGCTACAGCGACGGCGACATCGGCTTCACGTGGAGTCCGGACAGCCGCTGGCTGCTCTCCACCTATTTGGGCAACGGGGGCTGGCAGAACAACGACGTGGCCTTGGTCAAGGCCGACGGCAGCGGCGAGGTGCACAACCTCACACAGAGCGGCTATGCCGACGGCAATCCGCGGTGGGTGCTCGGCGGCAAGGCCATGATCTTCTCCAGCGACCGTGCCGGCTACCGCTCGCATGGCTCATGGGGGGCCGAGCGCGACGAGTATATCATGTTCTTCGATGTCGACGCCTACGACCTCTTCCGTATGGACAAGGAACACCGCGCCCTCTACGACGAGGAGCAGAAGCAGAAAGCCCAGGCCAAGAAAGACGCTGAGAAAGACCCCGCCGTGAAAAAGGAGGCGAAGAAGCAGGAGGAGCTCACGTTCGACTTGGACAACTGCCGCGACCGCGTCGTCCGCCTCACGGTAAACTCCTCGCGACTGGGCGACGCCGTGCTCGACAAGAAAGGCGAGAACCTCTATTACCAGGCTGCCTTTGAGGGAGGGTTTGACTTGTGGAAACACGACCTGAAGGAGAACAAGACTTCCGTGGTGGTGAGGAACGTGGGCGGAGGGATGGTGCCCGACTCGTCGCTCACCAACATCTACTTCTGCGACGGAGGAATCAAGAAATACAAGCTGGGCGAGGCAACCACGAAGCCCGTGGAGTTTGAGGCCCAGTTCAACTACCGTCCCTACAAGGAGCGCGAGTATCTGTTCGACCATGTGTGGCGGCTGATGAAGGAGAAGTTCTACGAACCCAACCTGCACGGCGTGGACTGGGACTACTATGGCCAGACCTACCGTCGCTTCCTGCCCCACGTCAACAACAACTACGACTTCGCCAACCTGCTCTCCGAAATGCTGGGCGAGTTGAACGCCTCCCACACCGGTTCGGGCTATCGCGCCCCCGGCGCCCGCTACAGCACAGCCCGATTGGGACTCTTCTTCGACCCCACTTGGGATGGCGACGGTCTGAAGGTGGCCGAGGTGATGAAGCGTGGGCCGTTCACGCAGAAGGTCAACGAAATGAAGGCCGGCTGCATCGTGGAGGCCATCGACGGAACGGCCATCGGCAAGAATGACATCAGCCCACTGCTCGACGGCAAGTCGGGCCGCGACGTCCGCGTGACGGTCTACGATCCCTCGTCGAAGAAGCGTTTCGACGTGACCGTGAGGGCCATCAGCGCTGGCCAGGAGAACGAGCTGCTCTATCGCCGCTGGGTGGACCGCAACCGCCATCTCGTCGACAGCCTGTCGCATGGCCGTCTGGCCTACGTCCACGTGAAGGCCATGGATTCGGAGAGCTTCCGCACCGTGTTCAGCGAGCTTCTCAGCGACACCAACCGCAACCGCGACGCCGTGATCGTGGACGAACGCCACAATGGCGGTGGCTGGCTCCACGACGACCTCTGCACGCTGCTCTCGGGCAAGGAATACGAGAAGTTCGTCCCCCACGGCAAGTATGTTGGCTCCGACCCTTGGAACAAATGGAACAAACCCAGTTGCGTGATGATATGTGAGGACGACTATTCCAACGGATACGGCTTCCCCAAGGTGTACAAGACCCTCGGCATAGGACAGCTCATCGGCGCGCCCGTGGCCGGCACCATGACGGCCGTGTGGTGGGAGACGCTGATGGACAGGAGCCTCTATTTCGGCATTCCGCAGGTGGGATGCCAGGATATGGGCGGACACTTCATGGAGAACCAGACCCTCTATCCCGACGTGACGGTGTACAACACGCCGCAAGACTACCTTACGGGCCACGACGCCCAGCTGGAGCGTGCCGTGAAGGTGATGTTGGAGAAAGTCGATGGGGGTGTGGAAAAGAAGAGGGAATAAAAAAAGATTGGCTGTTTCACAACAACCAATCCCATTCATTAACCTTAATAATCTAATACCATGAAAAACACATTGCAAAATTAGGCGTTTCTTGCGTCGCCGCCAAGAAAAATGTGTTAAAAAACATAAAGGTTATGAGAAAAAAAGTGAATTGCTTGAAAAAAGTCTTCCTGCGATTGGGAAAACCGCTGTTGTTGGTGCTTATGATGATCTTTTGCCTTTGCCCTGTGAGGGCACAGGTGGAGCGTCCGAAGCTTGTGGTAGGTGTCATGGTGGACCAAATGCGCTGGGACTACCTCTACTATTATTATAATGACTACCAGCAGGGAGGCTTGCGCCGCCTTGTGGATGAAGGCTACAGTTTTGAGAACACTATGATCAACTATGTGCCGACAGTCACGGCCATCGGCCACAGTTCCGTCTGGACGGGTTCGGTGCCTGCCCTGACGGGAATCGCCGCCAACACTTGGGTGGAGAACGGCCAGCCGGTGTATTGCTGTCAGGACAGCGCGGTGAGGAGTTTGGGCAGCGACTCGCCCGAGGGTCGGATGTCGCCCCACCGTATGCAGGCCTCCACCATTGGCGACCAGCTCCACTTGGCCACCGACTTCCGCTCCAAGGTCATCGCCGTGGCCCTCAAGGACCGCGCCGCAATTCTGCCCGGCGGCCATAGCGCCGACGCCGCCTACTGGTGGGACACCTCGGCTGGCAACTTCGTCAGCTCCACCTATTATATGGACGCGCTGCCCCAGTGGGTGGTGGATTTCAACAAGAAGAACCATGTCAAGCCTGGCACCGACGTGAAGACCTCCGACCAAGGTGTGGCGCTCACCTTTGCCATGGCCAAGGCCGCCCTTGAGAACGAGCAGTTGGGACAGCACGCCGACCCCGACCTGCTCTGTGTCTCCGTGTCGTCCACCGACGCCATCGGCCATACTTTCTCCACACGCGGCAAGGAGAACAAGAGTGTGTATATGGAACTCGACCGACAGCTGGCCGACTTCTTGCAGACGCTCGACGCCAAGGTGGGACGCGGCAACTACCTGCTGTTCCTCACCGCCGACCATGGTGCCGTGCACAACCCCAACTTCCTCAAAGAGCACAAGATTCCTGCCGCCGGAGTGGAGACGGGCAAGATGGCGAAAGCCGCCAACGAATACTTGCAGCAGGCGTTGGGTGTGGCAGGGAAAGTGGTGCTGCAAATCAGCGGCGGCCGCGTCACACTCGACGACGATCTGCTGCGCCGCAGTGGCGTGGACATAGCGAGGGCGCGCCAGACCATGATCGACTGGCTGCTCAAGGACAGCCGCATCCGCTATGCCGTGGACTACGACCGCGTGGCGGAGGCCACCATCCCGCAGCCCATCAAGGAGCGCATCGTCAACGGCTATTTCCGCGGCCGCAGCGGTGATGTGTTCTTCGTCCCGCGCCCCGAGTTCAACGAGAACAGCGACTCGCCCACTTTCCGTGGCACCACCCATGGGCAGTGGAATCCCTACGACTCCCACATCCCGTTTGTGCTGTTCGGCTGGCACGTCAGCCATGGGCAGACCTCGTCGCCAACACGCATCGTCGACATCGCGCCCACCATCTGCTCCATGCTCCATATCCAGATGCCCAGCGCCTGCGTGGGCGAGAGCAAGTTGTGAGACCCCACGGCGCGGCGTTGACGCTGCGCTCGCGCCGTGTGTCGATACCACTTTTCCAACCACAAGTCTGCACGAACGCCAAGAACCGCTTTCGTGCGGACTCGTGGCTTTTTCCTGCCCTGTTATTCTTGAATTACAGATGAGTATCGTATATTTGCACCCTATTCAGTTCCTGACTTCGTCACTTTTTTGTTGAGACCAAATACTGCCCTTGATCATCAGACTTTTCACGCGGAGCCGCAGAGCTTATTGAGCCGCGGAGATGATACGTGTGAGAGGCTGAGATCGCTGAGAGACCTTTGGTCTTTAGAGAAGAAACTGTCGCAGGATATTTTTTCTCGCCAAGCCGCCAAGGTCGCCAAGACCTTGATGCCCGTACTTACCCCTTAATCGCCCGTTGCCCCCCCTTGCCAACCTCTTGCGAAGTCTTTGCGCCCTCTGCGGCTTTGCGAGAGAAGAGCTACTGTCGCGGGATATTTTTTTTATTGACTAATCTGTCATTCTATTTTACTTCCGAAACTTGAGTTCCTTGGCAGGGCAAGAGGAATTGTAGACGGATTTTGGTGTGAGGGTAAAAACCTTTTTATGTATAAATCCGCTTTCACATTATCTTTCTTGCTAAAAAGTTTGTATTATCAATGATTATTCGTATCTTTGCAGCAACAGAATCCGCCACGCTTCCCATTTGAACAGCGAACCAGGGCGGGTCTTTTGCTTTTATGGGAACATTAAGATTATACACAAAACAGGCTCTTTGAGAATCCGCCTTCTATAAAACAAACGACTGAAAGCGGCTATGAATCAGATTTACAGTCTGATGACCGATTGGGAATTAATCATATTTTCTCAAGGATAAAGACTTATATGGCACCTTCGATAATAAAGGTCAAGAAGATGGAGACAACAAGTGAGCTGTTAGCAGGCACTCAGAAGTTCGTCTTGCACGATGGCGGTTCCCTCCCACCAAGCATCAAGGATGAGGATGACCTTGCCGATAAAGCTTGGTCAAAGGAGAATAACGATCTTTGGGACAACGACGAATGGTAAATAGAGGCTGAAAGCCTATCACGATCTCAGCAGGGTAAGGGCGGGGATAACCCCCGCCCCTACGTTGTCAACCGGTCGTCAGGCTGGGTTTCTCTTGGCGTCGAACATACTCTTCAGACCGTCGCAAGAATGTGGCAACGACAGAAGTGTATGCCAAGATTTCCGATGCTCATAAACGTGCTTCGGTTGGCAGCATCACCTTGAAGAAGTAACCATTTGACAATAACACGCAGAAAAGGACTGTTGGAATGATAGTGTTCCAATAGTCCTTTTCTCATTTTGTTGGTTCTATTTGTGGATGTGGATAGAACCAATTCGACAAATACATCCTAATTCCTGACTTGTTTGATAGGGTGTTCAGTTTGCTGTACCCACTTTTGAAGGTTCAATGGATATCAACTTGTGTGACAACTGTCACACAATAATAGAGCAGCTGACACACAACAATAGAACAGCTGACACACAACAGCGTGACGACCGTCACAGAAGATGGAA
>SFCY01000024.1 GCA_004558865.1 Bacteroidales bacterium | reverse complement strand
TAACAGCTTTCAGGCAAAGAATACATTGACCGTGACGATCCCTGATGAGACTCCGCTTGTGTTGAAGTACACCTATAATGTGTCCTCCGATGCGCCGGATGGAGTTACGTTTATTCTGGGTGTGAGCAACACGGCAACGCTTCAGGGGACGGGGTATCAAGACATTGTACAATCAGATGAAGCCCAAAAATGGCAGAACCAGTCCACCATTGGCGGCATCACTTCTTCCTCTTCCCTCCTGACGCTTACGAAGGTCGACGCGACGAACAACGGTCTGTACTTGGAAGGAGCGAAGTTCTCAATCTCTGCCTATCGTGTGACGACAACTGAGGGAGTGACAACTGGCAGTTGGGAGTACAAATGGACGGACACGACAGACAAGAATGGTGCGATTACCATCGTACAGGGGGACGCGGCAAAGCAGCAGCGTGTTTATGAAACCGACGTCCTCTATAAAATGGTGGAAACAAAAGCGCCTTTCGGCTATTTACTACAGACACCCGTTTCAGAATACTATTTCTACTTCTCCGGGAGCAAAACGATGGCCGTACCTGAGGGCTTCTCGCTGACAAATGCCATTGATTTGAACAAAATCGGCAATTCCATCATCGTCACGAACACCAAAGCCCCCACGACCTCCATCCAGGTGGACAAGCAGTGGCAGGACAAAAATGGAGCTGCTCTGACAAATCCGGGCGGTTCGGTTTCTGTTTCCCTCTATCAGAAGACAACCCAGGGGAGCACGCCTGCTGTACCTGAAGGTACGCTGGTGAAAACCGTCACTTTGGATAACACAAACAACTGGACTCACACCTTCACCGATCTGCCCCTGACCGGTTCGGACGAAAATGGCAATACCGTCAGCTACTACTATTATGTGGTAGAGGAACCGAATGCAAATTTCCAGGCCTCCTATGAAAATAATGAAGGCATCCAGCAAGGCACGATTACGGTTACCAACAAGGTCTTGGACAACCCAACCTACACCCTCCCCAATACTGGCGGGGCGGGGACGGGGATGTTCACGGTGACGGGGCTGGCTGTATCCATTGGGGCTTGCCTTGGCCTGGTGAAAAAGCGCAGGAAGGGGGAACGCTGATGGATGAAAAAGCGCCCCGTGTCCTTGGGGAGCCAGTGAAGAAACAGACCTCCAACCCGGAAGCTTTGCTGGTCCCCGGCCAATTCTCAAAAATTTACCACAGCGAATCATTCAAACCAGAAAGGAATGACGAAATGAAATCAACAAAAAAGCTCCTGGCTTTCCTGCTCGTCGCCATGATGATCGTGGCTATGCTGCCTAATGCTTTAGCGGCGACAGTTACCATTCCCAGCGATGGTATTCTGAGCGGACACAGCTTCACAGCATACCAGATATTCGCTGGCAATGAATCTGAAGGCGCTTTGCAGAATGTTGTATGGGGCAGCGGCATTGACAGCGATGCCTTCCTTGCTGCATTGAAGGCTGATACCACCTATGGCAGCTTCTTTAGCACCTGCGCGGACGCTGCCGCCGTGGCAAAAGTACTGACCGATAATAATACGAATGGCGGACTTGCCAATGCGTTTGCCAAGCTGGCCCATGCCAATAAAACCGGCACTGGAACGGCACTGACTGTTGGTACTACCGATTTGCCAGGCGGCTACTATCTGATTATCGATACCACTAACGATGTAGGCGAAGGCGGTGCATACAACGCCTCTCTGCTCCAGGTGGTTGGCGATATCAGAATTGATGTTAAAACCGCTGCTCCTTCCGTGGAGAAGAAAGTCTTGGAGGATGACAAGTACAATCAAGACGGCGGTTACGGCACTGGCTACAATGATGTTGCGGATTACAACATAGGCGAGGCTGTTCCCTTCCATCTAATTGGCTTAATTTTGCAGAAGAGAAGAGGCGTCGGCTTGCCCCGCATTCTTCTGCAAATCTTAAAAAAACATTCAGTTGTAAATAACATGAACTCCATCGTTAGGTTGATCAAGGACTGGACTCTTCCTGTTGCCATGCTGACGGGCGCCGTGGTGTATCTCATCTTTGCCAACGTGCCAGCGCTGGCTCCCATAGCCGAATGGTATGCGCCCTACAATCCCACCGTGATGCCGATATTCATGTTTGGCATCCTCTTCGTCACGTTCTGCAAGATTGACTTCCACAAGCTCCTGCCCGTGAGGTGGCATTGGCGCGTGCTGCTCCAGCAGGCGTTGTTCGTGTTTCTCGTCGTGGGCGTGGTCCTGTTGTTCCGCTTGCGTGGCGAGTGGCTCATCCTCATGGAGTCGGTGCTGGCGTGCATCATCGGCCCCTGCGCCGCCGCTGCCGCAGTGGTCACCGCCAAATTGGGAGGCAGTCTGGAAGAGATGACCACCTACACCTTTCTGAGCAACTTCCTCACCGCCATACTGATTCCCATCTGTTTCCCCCTGATAGAGCCTTCCGGCGACCGCTCGTTCACCGAGGCCCTGCTGAAGATTCTTGCCGACGTGAGCTTGGTGCTGATCATTCCCATGGCCCTGGCCTACATCGTGAAGCACTTCTTCCATCGTCTTCACCGCTTCATCGTGGGCGTGAAGGACCTGAGCTATTATCTCTGGGGCGTGTCGCTCACCATCGTCACGGGCACCACGGTGATGAATATCTGCCATGCCGGCACCTCCGCGGGCTTCATCCTGCTCGTAGCCCTGCTGTCGCTCCTGCTCTGCTTCTTCCAGTTTGGCACCGGCCGCTTCATTGGCCATTTCAGCCACAACACCGTTGAGGCCGGACAGGCCTTGGGGCAGAAGAACACGGCCTTTGCCATTTGGATAGCCGCGGCCTATCTCAATCCCCTCTCCACGGTGGGGCCGGGATGCTACATCGTGTGGCAGAACGTGATCAACTCGCTGGAGATATGGTCGTGCCGCCGCAAGGGCAATGAGCACTACGTTTGACTCCCAGCCGAAAACAGGCCCTTGGCGGCCAGCCTTCG
Organism: Bacteroidales bacterium; assembly: GCA_004558865.1. Lineage (GTDB taxonomy): Bacteria > Bacteroidota > Bacteroidia > Bacteroidales > Bacteroidaceae > Prevotella. The sequence goes on along the minus strand of SFCY01000024.1, from coordinate 20,143 downwards.
CCCGATGGGCGCACCGCGGGCGGACGAAGAGGGGGCGACGCCGGGCTGTAGGCTGACGCACAAAGACGATGGAGGACACTTGGCTGCCGTGGGGGCAGCGCATGGCAGGCGGCGGGCGATGCATGGCCGACGATGGGGGGATGTTGATTAACTTTGAAACTGAAAACCAACCAACAACAATAAAAATGAAGAAAAAACTGGTATTGATAACGGGCGCCACAAGTGGCATAGGAGCTGCTTGCGCACGCAAGTTCGCGGCCGACGGCTACCGACTCATCCTCACCGGCCGGCGCGCTGAGAAACTGAACATGCTGAAGGGGGAATTGGAGAAAGAGGGGGCGGAGGTGCTTCCGCTCGTCTTCGACGTGCGCGACCGCGAGGCCTCGAGGACGGCCATCGGCTCGCTCCCCGAGGAATGGCGCAGCGTGGACGTGCTCATCAACAACGCCGGGCTGGCCCTCGGACTGGACAAGGAATACGCTGGCAACGAGGACGACTGGGCCACGATGATTGACACCAACATCAAGGGACTGCTCACCATGACGCGCCTCATCGTGCCGGGCATGGTGGAGCGCAACCATGGCCATGTCATCAACATTGGCAGCGTGGCCGGCGACGCCGCATACGCCGGAGGAAACGTCTATTGCGCCACAAAGGCTGCCGTGAAGATTCTCAGCGACGGGCTGCGCATAGACGTGGCCGACACCGCAGTGCGCGTGACCACCATCAAACCCGGACTGGTGGAGACCAACTTCAGTGTGGTGCGTTTCCACGGCGACGAGGCCCGCGCCGACCATGTGTACCAGGGCATACAGCCGCTCACGGGCGCCGACATAGCCGACGTGGCCCTCTACGCCGCCAACGCCCCCGAGCATGTGCAGATAGCCGAGGTGCTGGTGCTGGCCACCCATCAGGCCAACGGCTCCGTCATCGTGCGCGACCCGAACCGCAAGGAGCGGCTCTCCTGAGGCTTGCCGCCGTGGGCTATGGGCGCGGGGCGGGCTGGGTGGCCACGGCCTCTTTTCCCGCCGCGCTCCAGGCTCGGAAGCCGCCCGCCATGTCGACCACGCGTAGCCCGCGCCGCGCCATCCTCATCGCGGCCTTGTGGCTGCGGTTGCCGCTCCGGCAATACACATAATAAGTATGCGCGGAGTCGAGGGCGGCAATGCCGCGCGCAAAGGATTGCGGTTCGAGAAAGTCGATGTTGCGGGCGCCCGGCAGGTGGCCCTCGGAATACTCCGTGGCCGTGCGCACGTCGATGAGCACGGCCGTGGAGTCGGCTTTCATGCGCTGCTCAAACTGGGCGGGGGCCAGGGTGGGGATGCTGTCTTGTGCCTCGCAACTTGTGAGTGTGGCCATGGCTCCCACCAAGGCCGTGAGGAAATGTCGGATACTCATGTACTTTATTATTTTAGGGATTTCTTCACCACGGCGGGATTGCCCACGGCCAGGCTGTCGTCGGGAATGTCGTTGACCACCACCGCGCCTGCGCCGATGATGCAGCGCGCGCCAATCCTCACGCCCGGCAGCACCGTCACGTTGCCGCCGAGCCACGTGTCGTCGCCAATCTCCACCGGAAAGGAGGTCTCCCGCGTGCCGCGGCGGGCAAGATAGTCCTTCGGGTGTTGGGGAGTGAGGATATGGCAGCCGGGTCCTATCTTCACGTCGTGGCCTATGGTGACGTAGGCGCCATCGAGGATGGTGCAGTTGTAGTTGATGAACGAGTTCTCGCCCATGCGTATGCCGTTTCCGTGGTCGCAGTGGAAGGGCGGGCAGATGCTCGACGAGTCGGGGATGCCAGGCACCAGCTCGCGCAGCACCTCACGATAGCGGGGCGAGGTGAGGGTGAGCTGGTTGAGCAGGAGACAGGTCTCCTTGGCGTGCAGCAGACTTCGGTTGATTTCCGGGTCGGAGAAGTCGTAGAGCTGCTCCGAGCGCATTTTCTCAAATTCTGTTGCCATAAGTCGTTTTGTTTTGTTGTGGATGGATGGGTGGGCGGTGGCCAGCGGCCGATGGCGTGGCTCTTATTGTCCTCCCAATCTCTCGAAGAACACGATTACGTCTTCCCACGTCTTCATGTCGTCGCTTCCCAACTCCACGCGCGTCCCCATGAAATTGGCGTCGGGGTGGCAGTCGATGAAGTAGTCGCCATAGAGTTGTGCCTTTTGGTTGGTGAATATCACGTGGTTCCACGCCGGGGCGGCGAAAGTCTCCTTCACCCAATCCTGCCAGCCGGCGATTGCCTGTGGGTCCTCGGTGGGGGCGGGGCAGACCACAAACACTTGGTAGTGCTCGATGAGCAGGTCGAAAGCCTTGTTGAGGCTCGACTTGGGATGGCCGTATTCGTCGCGCAGGGTGGAGGAGTCGATGTAGACGATGGGACGCTCGCGCCCCTCCTGTCGGTCGCTGATCCAGCGGATGACCGGCACCACGCCATGCAGGAAGCTGCGGTCGTCCATGCGGTGCTCGCCGTGGAAGTGGATGGCCTGCGGATAGTGCTGGCTGAAGAGCCCGAAGGTGTGCACGATGGGATCCCTGTCGCCGAAGAGTCCGAACACGCGCCGCTTCTCCTCCTCGGTAACACCGCTGAAGCACTGCTTGGTGATTTCCTTGTATTCCTTCTCGAGGGCCTTGGTGACGATGAACTCCTTCTCGCCGTCCTTGCGCGGGTTCATCCACACCTGCTTGCCCATCATGTTGTGCTCGTGCATCGTATCGCCCATCTGTAGGGCTGGGTTCACGCAGATGCGGTCGTAGCCATAGAGCATCTCTGTGTACATCCCGCCCATCGACGTGCCGATGATGAGGTCGGGCCTGCGCTCGTCGCAGAGCTTGTGGAGCAGCTGCATGGCCTCGGCGGGGTGTAGGGGCATGTCCTCGGCAATGATTTCCGCATTGGGCAGCACCTCGTGGAGGCGCTTCACGGTGCCCGACTGGCCTGAGGAGCCAAAGCCGTGGACATACATGATCTTCTTTCCCGCCATCAGGTCGGGAAACTGTTTTAAGTAAGGGTTTTCCATTGTCTCATATTTCTTTGTGGATGCAAAGATAATCAATTTATTCAAGTCGGCCAAAGGCGAGGGGGAAATAGACTGCGGCTTTTCCCGCAACAGGAAAGGTTGGGGGCGCCGGCCTGCGGAAGGCCACAAACGAAAAGGACCCCTTCCTGTCAGGGAAGAGGTCCTTGGGATATATCTATAATGTATTATCCGTCAAGAGTAGCGCAGGATCATGCCCGGCCGCACTTTGGCGCTGGGCGAGAGGTGGTTGAGGCGGCAGATCTGCTCCACCGTGACGTTGCGTCGGCGCGCGATGCTTGCGAGCGTCTCGCCGGCGGCGACCTTGTGGTAGAGCTTCTCCACTTGGCTTGAGCCCTCCGAGGAGGCGTTGCCGGCATAGCTGCCGCCGCGCACCTGGTCGGCGGTGTAGCTTCCGTTGTTGGCCATGCCGCGCTCACGTGTGGCCGCTTCGCTCTCAGACTCGTAAGACGAGCGGTGGAAGACGTAGTAGTCGCCCGTGACGTCTTGGTTGCGGAAGTCGAACATCAGCGCCGGATTCAGCGCCACGCCGCAAAGGCGCGTCTCGAAGTGGAGGTGTGAGCCTGTGCTTCGGCCCGTATTTCCACCCAAGCCGATGGGCTCTCCGGCGCGCACTTCCTCGTTCTCGGCTACCAGCTGCTTGCTCAGGTGGCCGTAGATGGTCTCCAGTCCATTGTTGTGGCGGATGACCACGTATTTGCCGTAGCCTCCGGCCTCATAGCGCACGATGCGCACCTTGCCGGAGAAGGCTGCACGGATGGTGTCGCCGATGTAGACCTTGATGTCCAAGCCTTTGTGCTGGCGTCCCCAGCGGGCGCGGTAGCCGAAGTTGCTCGTCACCACGCGGCTTGGCGTGGGCATACAAAAACCGCGCAAGTCGATACGGTAGTTTTCCGGAAGCGAGGTTGTGCGGTGTGCGTATTTGTTGTCCCAGCCGTCGTAGAGGTCGGCTGAGGGATTCTCCATGTTTTCCTTCACGATGAGGCGGCGCAATGAGAGCGTGTCGACGGCTTTCATCCGCTTGTCTACTGGGGCCTGGCGGGCCAATAAGTCTTGGGCATGGCTTGGGAATGATGCCAAAGTCATCATTGCACAAACACATATAGTCTTTATTTTCGTTTTCAATTGCATACACTACAGGTTTTAGTCTCACCCCATCGGTGTGAAAAATGATGGGCAATCAATCGCAAAATGAACAAAAATTAAGCGATTTTACTGAAGACTTTGCAAAGATAATAAAAAATCGAGAAAAAGCGGAATCCGTTAACATCTTTTTATTCTGAATTAACAGATGCAAATCGCGCGGCTTTCTGCGAAAACAAGCAATTCTGTAGCCCGCAGTTGCCCATTTGATGGGAGATTTGGCGTTTTCCGCTTGCTGGTTGACATAAATCAATATTTTAACTTATCGCCGACCAGTTGATGTTGCTTTTTCTTAATTCTTTTAACCTATTCCACAGCAACTGATACTCCGCCTTGTCGCATTTTGGGTCGGCCTGGATGATTTTCGCGGCCTCCTCGCGCGCAAGTTGCACAAGCTGTCCGTCGCGTGCGATGTCGGCTATCTTCAGGTCGAATGCGATGCCGCTCTGCTGTGTGCCTTCGAGGTCGCCCGGCCCGCGGAGCTTGAGGTCGGCCTCGGCAATCTGGAATCCGTCGTTGGTCTCGCACATGATGTCAATCCGCTTCTTGGTGTCGTCAGAGAGCTTGGTGGTCGTGACGAGTACGCAATAGCTTTGGCTTCCCCCTCGCCCCACGCGTCCCCGCAGCTGGTGGAGCTGGCTCAGACCGAAGCGCTGGGCGTCGAGGATGATCATCACGGTGGCATTGGGTACGTTGACGCCCACCTCGATGACGGTGGTGGCGACGAGAATCTGCGTCTCGCCGCTGACAAACCGCAGCATCTCGGCTTCCTTGTCGGCGCTCTTCATCTTTCCGTGCACCTTGCCCAACTTCAAGTTGGGGAACACCTCGGTGAGGGTGGCGAATCCCTCCTCAAGGTTCTTCAAGTCGCTTTTCTCGCTCTCCTTGATGACGGGGAACACGATGTACACCTGCCTTCCCTCCGCCACCTGCTGCCGGATGCCCTGATAGATGCTGGGCATCTGCGTGTCGTAGCGGTGGACGGTCCTGATGGGCTTGCGTCCCGGCGGCAGCTCGTCGATGATGCTCACGTCGAGGTCGCCGTAGATGGTCATGGCAAGCGTGCGCGGAATGGGAGTGGCCGTCATCACCAACACGTGGGGCGGGTTCTCGCTCTTTCCCCAGAGCTTGGCGCGCTGTGCCACGCCGAAGCGGTGCTGCTCGTCGATGACGGCCATGCCCAAGCGGCGGAACTGCACGTTGTCCTCAAGCACGGCGTGGGTGCCAACCAGGATGTTGACCTCGCCCGAAAGGAGGGCGTCGAGCACCTCCTTGCGCCGCTTGCCCTTGACGATGCCCGTGAGCAGCTCCACCCTGACGGGCAGGTTGCCGAGGAAGCCACGCAGCGTCTGCAAGTGCTGCTCGGCCAGTATCTCGGTGGGCGCCATCAGGCAGGCTTGGTACCCGTTGTCGATGGCCAAGAGCATCGCCATGAGGGCCACCAGAGTCTTGCCCGAGCCCACGTCGCCCTGCAGCAGCCGGTTCATCTGCAGCCCCGACACCAAGTCGGCCCGTATCTCGTGCATCACACGCTTTTGGGCGTTGGTGAGCGGGAAGGGGAGGTGGTTGAAGTAGAAGCCGTTGAACAGCTGTCCCACGTGGCGCATCACGCAGCCACGGTATTTGCGGCGATGGTCGGAGGCATAGCGGAGGATGTTGAGCTGCACATAGAAGAGCTCCTCAAACTTCAGCCGTGCTTGTGCGTTCTGCACGTCGCGCACGTCCTTGGGATAGTGGATCTTGCGCAGGGCTTCCTCGCGCCCCATCAGGTGGAGGCGCGACGTGATGAAGGGCGGCAGCGTCTCGGCGATGCTGCCTTGGGGGATGCGCTCCACAAGGTTCTTGGTGATCTTCTCCACGTTGTGCGACATCAGCCCCGACTTCTTCATGCGCTCCGTGGTAATATAATAAGGTTGCATGCCCATCGAGGAGAGCTCCAATCCGTCCGCCGGCTGTATGTCGGGGTGGGCAAACTGGTAGCGGCCTGCGTAGATGGTGGGTCGGCCGAAGAGGATGTAGTCCACGCCCGTCTTGTAGTGGTCGTAGATATACTTGCCGCCGTTGAACCAGACGATGTCCACGATTCCCGTGCCGTCGCTGAAGTGGGCCACGATGCGCTTCTTGCGCGGCCCCAGCTCGAACTCCTCAAAGCGCAGGATCTTGCCCTTCAGCTGCACGAAAGGCATGTCGCCCGTCATCTCCCTGATGGTGTAGATGCGGCTGCGGTCGACATATTTGTAGGGAAAATACTCTATCAGGTCACGCCAAGACTGGATATTGAGCTCTTTGCCCAATATCTCCTTTCGGTGCGGGCCTACGCCCGGCAGGTACATGATGTCTTGGTCGAGGATGTTCATAGTCTTGGTATGGAGAGGAGGGCGTGCGGGCTAAGGCCTGGCCATCAGCGCCGCGGCCATTCTCAGGTCGAAGGGAGTTGTGAGCTTGATGTTCTCGCGGTTGCCCTCCACCATCACCACGCGCTCGCCCAAGGCCTCCACCACCGAGGCGTCGTCGGTGAACGACTCTCTGTAGGGCTGGCGGAAGGCCCGCTTCAGCAGCTGGATGTCGAAGGTCTGCGGTGTCTGCACCGTTCGGAAGTCGCTTCTGGGCACGTTGCGCTCCTTTCCGTCGCCGCAGTAGCGCAGGGTGTCGGTCACGGGCATTACCGGTATGGCCGCTCCCTGTCGGCGGGCGGCATCGAAGCAGCGGGCTATCACCTCGCGCGAGACGAAAGGCCGCACCCCGTCGTGGATGGCGCACACACCCTCAGCGTCGTCGGGTATCAGCGCGATGCCGTTGCGCGACGACTCGAAGCGCGTGGCCCCGCCGTTGGCTATCAGGTGCTCCACATCGAAGGAATGGTCGAGGCAGAGTTGGCGCCAATAGTCCTGTTGCTCTTGGGGCAGCACGACGATGATCTGCAGCCGCGCGTCGAAAGCCCGAAACGCGTTGATGGTGAGCATCAGCACAGGAATGCCGCCCACGGGCAGGAACTGCTTGGGGATGTCGGCCCCCATGCGCAGTCCCTTCCCGCCGGCCACAATGATGGCATAGTCCATGAGCGGTTATTGATGCATCAGATGGGTGAAGCGCATGCTGTCCTCGATGTCGTCCACCTCAGCGCCCGACAGGAAGCGGCGCAGGATGGTGAAGCCAAAGGGCAGGGCTGCGGCGGGTCCCTCGGCGGTGATGATGTTGCGGTCCTCGGTGACCATTTGGCGGGTGAGGATGGATCCTTTCATCTCCGACTCAAACGTGGGGTAGCACGAAACCTTGTAGCCCTCCACCAGTCCGTTGTGGGCCAGCACGGTGGGGGCCGCGCAGATGGCGCAAATCAGCTTGCCCTCCTTGGCGCGCTGCTTCAGGAGCTCGCGCAGCCCAGCGTGCTTGTCGAGGTTGACGGTGCCGGGCATTCCGCCGGGCAGCACCACGGCGTCGGCGTCGCTGAAGTCGCACTCTTCGAACAACTTGTCAGTGACGACGGTCGTGCCCGTGTTGGATGTGACGTTGCGCTCTGGGGTGATGCTCACCAATACCACTTCGGCGTTGCCACGACGCAGCGCGTCGGCTGTAGACAGGGCCTCGGTGTCCTCAAAGCCCTCTGCAAGGAACAAATAAATCTTTGCCATTTTCTTTTTTCATTTAATTTTTAACGTTCTGTCCCGTTTTTCCAAGAAATGATGTATATTTGCATTCGTAACGGGAAAGCGTCCCCCCCCACCTCGGGAATCCCCGCTTGGGGACTGGTGTGGGGACACCATTTGCAAATTTACGAAAAAAAAAAGGAATTGCGAGTCCTTTCCCGCCAGAAAGCGTGCGTTTTTTGTACGAAATCACGCACGACGGCGAAAAACGATTCAGAATATGGCAGATAAGACGTTAAGTTTTGCGCTTTTCGGCAACGGTTACCAGGTGGGCAAGTCGATGGCAGTGAGGACGCTGCTTGACACCCTCGCGGGGCGCAACGCCCGAATCCTCATAGACAAGCCCTATTTGGGGTTTATCCGCCACCAGCTGGGCATCAACCTGAAGCCCGACGGGGTCTTCTCGGGCGATGACTTCAGCGCCGACTACGCGGTGTCGATGGGCGGCGATGGCACACTGCTCCATGTGGCCGCCCGCATAGGCGACAAGAACATACCCATCATCGGCGTCAACATGGGCAGGCTGGGCTTCCTCGCCGACATTATGCCCGACGAGATTCCGACGGCCTTCGACAATGTGTTCGTTGGCAACATCACCACGGAGAGCCATTCGCTCATCCGCATCGACACGCAGGGCGACTCCGTCATGGGTTCTCCCTTCGCGCTCAACGACATAGCCGTGCTCAAGCGCGACAATGCATCGATGATTTCCGTCCACATCACCATCAACGGGGAGTATGTGGGCAACTATCTTGCCGACGGCATCATCGTGGCCACGCCCACTGGCTCCACGGCCTACTCGCTCTCCAACGGAGGGCCGATTATCGTGCCGCAGTCGAACTCGCTCTGCATCACGCCGGTGGCTCCCCACAGCCTGAGCCTCAGGCCCATCGTGATTCGCGACGACTGCCGCTTAGAGTTGAGCGTGGAGAGCCGCACCCACAATTTCCTCGTGGCTGTGGACGGACGCTCGCAGAAGATGCACGACACGACACTCCTGACCATCACCAAGGCCCGCCACAACATTCAGATCGTGCGCAACCCGGAACACCATTATTTCTCCACGCTTCGCGAGAAGATGATGTGGGGTGCCGACCAGCGATAGACAAAGACGATGAAAATCAAGGAAATACTCAGAATACCCAAAACCCACTACAGCTCAAGTCAGATTTTCCGATGGCTCTGGCGCGCGTCGAAGACCAACCGCACGCAGGCCATCATCAACGCGTCGATAGGACTGCTCTCCGTGGTGGTCAGCTTGGCGCAGGTGTGGGCCGTGCAGCACGCCATCGACGTAGCCGCGGGCAGCATCCCTGGCTCGCTGCTCAATGCCGTGGCGTTCATGGGGCTGCTCATCCTGGCCAATTTCGCGCTCAACATAGCGTCGGTGTGGGTGCGCAACATCCTTGGCATCCGCGCCCAGAACCGAATGCAGCAGCGCATGCTCGACAGAATCCTGCGCACGGAATGGCACGGCAAGGAGACTCTCCACTCGGGCGATGTGCTCAACCGGCTGGAGTTTGACGTGAGCAACGTGGTGGTCTTCATCACGGAGACGCTTCCCAACGTGCTTTCCGTGCTCATGATGTTCCTTGGCGCGTTCTTCTATCTCTTCTCCCTCGACCGCATCCTGGCCCTCATCACGATAGCCATCATCCCGGTGTTCATCGTGTTCAGCAAGATCTATATCGGGCAGATGCGCCGCTACACGCGGCAGGTGCGCGACAGCGACTCCAAGGTGCAGAGCGTGTTGCAGGAGACCATCCAGCACCGTATGCTTATCAAGACGCTGGAGAGCGACGACACGGCCGTGAACCGCCTGGAGCATACCCAGAGCGAGCTCCACCAGAATGTGGTGCGCCGCACGAAGTTCTCGCTCTTCTCCAACCTGGTGCTCAATTTTGGTTTCGCCTTGGGCTATTTGGTGGCCTTTGCCTGGGCTGCCCTGCGCATGAGCCGCCACACGCTGACCTTTGGCGGCATGACGGCCTACCTGCAGTTGGTGGGTCGCATTCAGGGTCCCGCCCGCAACCTGACCAAGCTTGTGCCGGCCTTCGTCTCGGTGTTCACCGCCGCCGAGCGGCTGATGGAGCTGGAGGAGGACCCGTTGGAGGAACAGGGCGACCCTGTGATGCTCGACGTTCCCTGTGGCGTGAGGCTCAACCATGTGTTCTACCAATACTCCGCCGCCGAGCGGCTGGTCATCAACGACCTCAGCTTCGACTTCAAGCCCGGGAGCAGCACGGCCGTCCTGGGTGAGACGGGAGCGGGGAAGACCACGCTCATACGCATCATCCTGGCGCTGCTGAAGCCCCAGCAGGGCTCGGTCACCATCTACGACAGCCACGAGAGCATGGCGCTCACGCCCCGCATGCGCTGCAACATCGTGTATGTGCCGCAGGGCAACACGCTGCTCAGTGGCACCATACGCGACAACCTGCGACTGGGACGCCTCGGGGCTACCGACCGGGAGATGGCCGAGGCCCTCCACACGGCCTGTGCCGACTTTGTGTTCGACCTCCCCGACGGCCTCGACACCGAGTGCTCGGAGGCGGGAGGGGGACTCTCCGAGGGACAGGCGCAGCGCATCAGCATAGCTCGCGCACTGCTCCGCGACCGCAGCATCATGCTCTTCGATGAGGCTACGTCGGCTCTCGACCCCGACACCGAACGCCAGTTGTTGGACAATATACTCGGACGGCACGACCGCACCATCATCTTCGTCACCCACCGCCAAGCCGTGGTGGGCTATTGCGACCAGACCCTCCACTTGGAGAAGTTCCACAAATAGGACGGCAAAAGGCAGGGAACGATCCCTGCCTTTGCGCTGCGGCCCGTTGGGCCTGGTGCGGGCTGCTTGTTTGTGGCCAGTCCCGCTCGAAGTCATACCTCATTCCTGGGGCTTCCGCCGGGAGGCTTCGCCTTGAGCCTGGCTGTCGTGCAAGCCCTTGCAAATATAGCCCACGGCATACGCCATGGGAGTCAGCAGCTCGATGTCGTGGTTGTCTCTCTGGTCGGCAATCAACTGGCTCACTGTCGTCCAGATTCCATCCTGTTCGTATTTTTTATAGGGGTGTCGCATGGTGTCCTTTTGTTCGGTCAGAATAAAGGGAATGAAAAGCCACGGCCTAATTCCCGGAGTCGTCCCGGTTTGTTGTCGCCTGTTGGTAGAAGCGTTCGAAATACTGGCGGAGCAGTTGGGGCTGCTCTATGATGCCTCGGATTTCCTTCAGCTTCTGCTCGTTGGGCGAGTTGGGAATCCACAGCGTGATGTAGCCTGCAGAGGAGTATTTCTCCTTCATGTGGGCGTAGAATCGCTGCCACTGTTGCTCACGGCTTTTCTCAGGATAGTTCTCCAGCCCGAACTCCACGGCTCGGCGGAACACCGTGTCGCGGTCGAGGTCGCGGTCGGCTTCGGCCACAATCTTCCCGTAGATACTCCGTGGGGAGTGCGACGCCGAGGCGCGGTGGTCCTCCACGGCCTCCTTCATCACGCGCAGCTGCTGGGGCGAGAACCATTTGGTGAGCCGCTTGTCGGCCATGAGGATCTTGCCGCCCGTGATATGGTGGATGGCGCGCGGCCCCGACATGCCCAAGTCGTGGTAGGCGGCTATGGCATAGCACATGTTGATGTCGGCGTTCATCCTGCGGGCCAGCACCAAGGAGTTGGCGATGACTCTCTGCACATGGGCCAGTCCGTGGCTCGTGCCAAAGGCATTGTAGCGGGGAAGTATGTTGGTCTCTACAAACGACATCAAGTCGAGGTCTACCTGCATTTCTGTCTTCATCATCGTTTCGTTCTTTAGTCCTCCTATATAATGTTCACTGGTTTTGCTGTAGGAGGTGCGGCGTCCTGCCGCACATTCTCGCATGGCGAGGACGCCGCACATTCTCGCATGGCGAGGACGCCGTGCCTCCTGCTTGTCTGCTGCAAAGATACGAAATATATTCCATCCAGCAGGCATGAATCCTCAGAATATGTTTCCCCGCTTGGCGGTGGGCTACAGGATCGTCCAGCCTCGGGTTGGGGGCGTGTGCCGGTCTGTTGGCGAAGTCCTTTGGCTCAGTATTTGAACGAGCTGCCGCCAAGGAACTCGCGCAGCAGGCTTGTGGGCGGGATGTCGCGGTTGGGGATGGGCTTGATGTACCTCAGGAACTTGCTCAGCCGGTAGGCCTCCGAGTACTCCTCGCAGTTCTCCGGCACTTGTTCCAACAGCGGCTCGGCCTGCTGCTTGATGACGGCCAACTCAAAGAGCATGGCACTGTTGAACATGGCGTCGGCGTTCTCTTGGTAGGGGAATATCCACTTGTTCTCCCCCTTGCGCACCGACGGCCAGCGGTGGATGGTCTCCTGGGCGTTCACGCCGCGGTATTTGTAGTCGCGGATGATGCGGCGGAGCAGTCGGTTGTCGGTGGTGGGGATGTAGTTGTGGTCGTCGAGCAGAATGGTGGTGAGCGCCGAGGCGTAGACGCGGAACTTTTGGTTGTCGGGAATCTGCGCCGTCAGCTCGGGGTTGAGTGCGTGGATGCCCTCCACCACGAGCACGTTGCTCTCGTCCATCTTGAGTTTCTTTCCGCTCTTCTCGCTGCGGCCCGTCTGGAAGTTGTACTTGGGCAGCTCCACCTCCTCGCCCCGGAAGAGGGCGTTGAACTGCTGGTTGATGAGCTGCAGGTTGAGGGCGTAGATGCTCTCGTAGTCGTATTCTCCGTTCTCGTCCTTGGGTGTGTGCTCGCGGTCCACGAAGTAGTCGTCGAGCGAGATTTGCAGTGGCTTGATGCCGTTGGTCATGAGCTGTATGGAGAGCCGCTTGCAAGTGGTGGTCTTGCCCGAGCTGGATGGGCCGGCCAAGAGGACGAGCTTCACGCTCTTGCGGTTGGCAATCTCGTCGGCGATGCGGGCTATCTTCTTCTCCTGCAAGGCCTCGCTGATGTTGATGAGGTCGGTGGCGTGGCCGTGTTCCACCACCTCGTTGAAGTCGCCCACCGTGCGCACGCCCATGATGCCCTGCCAGCGGTGGTGCTCCTTGAATATCTCGAACATCTTGTCCTGGTGGGTCATTTCGGGCAGCACGCCCGGGTTCTTCAGGTCGGGAATGCGCAGCAGCATGCCGTCGAAGTATTTCTCCACGCCGAAGAGGTAGATCTTCTTGGTGTTGGTGAGCAGCGAGCCGTAGTAGTAGTCCACGTAGTCGTCAATCTGGTAATAGGTGGTGTAGAGCTGGCCGTAGCTGCTGAGGAGCTTCACCTTGGCCTCGTCGCCCTTCTCCTTGAACATCTTGATGGCCTCCTCCGTAGGCACCTCGTGGCGGGTGATGGGGATGTGGGCGTCGATGATTTCCTGCATGCGCCGCCTTATGCCGTCGACGTCTTCCAAGGTCACGGCGTGTCCCAGGTCGAGGTCCACGTAGTAGCCGTTCGACACGGGGATGTCGATGACCACCTCCGAATGTGGGTAGAGGTCGTGTACGGCCTTGCAGAGGATGAAGAACAGTGTGCGCGTGTAGCTGCGCATGCCCGACGCGCTACGCAGGTCGAGAAACTCCACGTCCTTGTTGTGGTAGACGCGGTAGTGCATGCCCTCCACCTTATTGTTAACTTTGGCGCTCACGGGACCGAACTCCATTTCCATCCCGCTGGCTCTGTAAACGTCTGAGAGTGTGCTGCCGATGGCCACCGACAGCGTCTTGCCGTTGTTCTTGCAACGGATTTGTACTTCTTTTGCGTTCATATTCAATACCTTTATCAGTTTCTCCGTGCCGTGTGGGCCGGAAACGTCGGGTAAAGATACAAATTATTTATCAGTGGAGTGCAAAAGAATGGCGACAATTTGATGAAAAGTGATAAATGAGACAAAAAAGATGAATTAAAGAGATAGGACATCCCTTTGGGGCACCACAGAGCAAGGCCTCTGCGGCGAATGACAAACATCAGGGATTGCCATCCGCATTTGTGAGGATTCGTGGATTTATTTGGTTTACAGTTTTTTCAGAACGATACTTTGTGTACATCATATTGAACTCCCAATCGAATTGCAGGGGCCGTGTCGTCGAAGACACGGCCCCTGCAAGCGGATGCGCAACCTTTGCGTACTTGGCATTTGGGCGTTGTGGGGTGGGGAGGGGGCTACTGTTTCCAAATCATGCACACGGCGTAGGCGCTGATGCCCTCCTCGCGGCCGGTGAAGCCCAAGTGCTCGGTGGTGGTGGCCTTGATGCTGATCTGGTCCTCGTCGCAGCCCATCACTCCTGCCAGACAGGAGCGCATGCGGTCCACATGGGGATTGATTTTCGGACGCTCGGCGCACACCGTGGCGTCGATGTTGCCCACCTTGTAGCCTTTCTCCTCTATCAGCCCTATGCACTGGCGCAGGATTTCCTTGCTGTCCATTCCCAATGTGGCGGCCGACGTGTCGGGGAAGTGGAAGCCGATGTCGCGCAGGTTGGCGGCGCCCAGCAGGGCGTCGCAGATGGCATGGATGAGCACGTCGGCGTCGCTGTGGCCCAAGAGCCCCAGCGTGTGGGGTATCTCTATGCCGCCCAAGATGAGTGGGCGGCCTTCTACAAGTCGGTGGACATCGTAGCCCATGCCGACGCGGATGTTGGGTTGTTGCATGGCTTGTGGATTGTGTGGTGTCTATCTTCTGCGGAAGAGATCCTTGATGCCGTCCATGTCGAAGCTAAGCGAGAAGCGCAGCGTCTGGTCCAGCGGGTTGCTCTTGGCCGTGGCGATGACATAGCCGGCGTCGAGCGAGAACACGTTCATCTTGAATCCCGCGCCCACGGTGAAGTACTTGCGGTTGCCCTTCGACTCGCTCTCGTGGTGGTAGCCGGCGCGGATGGCGAACTTGTCGTTGTATACATACTCTGCGCCCGCGCTCCACTGTATCTCCTTCAGCTCCTCGGAGAATCCCCCCGGGGCGTCGGAGAAGCTCTTGAAGATGCCCGATATGCTCGACACGTCGTAATAGTCCTTCTCCACGCGGGCGTCGTAGTCGGCGCTGGTCTCGCCCTCCTTCTGCTTGGGATAGGTGGGCACGAGCAGCTTGTTTGCGTCGGCGGAGAACGATATGCGGTTGTATTCGTCGATGGGGACCATGAGCGAGGCTCCCAATCGCAGGTTGGTGGGGATGAACTCACTGCGGTCGCTGCCGCCGAATGTAATCTTCGAGCCGATGTTGCTGATGTTCAAGCCCAATCCCAACTGGCACTCGCGCGAGCCGATGTTGACGTAGTTCTGATAGTAGCAGGCGATGTCGGCGGCGAAGGCCGATGCGGGCGACGTCTCGTCGGTGTAGCTGTAGGTGAGGTCGGAGTAGATCCAGCGCACGGCGGCGGCCAGGGAGAACTTCTCGCTCAGCATCAGCGAGTAGGCCACGTCGACGGACATTTCGTAGGGGTTGATGGTCTGGGCATTGTCGCTCTCGGAGAGCTGCACCTCTCCCAATGAGAAATAGCGCAGCGAGGCCGACACGGCGCTGTAGTCGCCGATGCGGTAGTAGCCCACGAGCTGGGCCAGGTCGATGTCGTTGACCAGCTGGCGCAGCCACGGCGTGTAGTTGATGGAGACTCCCGCTCGGCTGATGTTGAAGGGGTACTTGGCGGGGTTCCAGTATTGCGAGTTGACGTCGGGGTCGGTGGCGGCGCCCACGTCGCCCATCGAGCCGGCGCGGGCGTCGGGGGCGATGGTCTGCGAGGTTACGGCCGTGTTCACGGGGTT
Organism: Bacteroidales bacterium; assembly: GCA_004558865.1. Classification (GTDB taxonomy): domain Bacteria; phylum Bacteroidota; class Bacteroidia; order Bacteroidales; family Bacteroidaceae; genus Prevotella. The sequence goes on along the minus strand of SFCY01000024.1, from coordinate 4,602 downwards.
GAACATGTCTTCCTTATCTTTCTGCCCACTTGCGGTGAGTGAGCAGAGCGAGAGCAAAGGCATGAGCAAAGCTATTTTCATGATGCTGTTCATTCGTCTGATGGGTTGATGTGTTGAAAGGAAAACGCAGAAACTGCCTAATTATTGCCGATGACGATGAGTTTCTTGGTCTTCGATTTCTCCATGCTGCCCGCTACGCTCACCGTGGCCCTGTAGAGATAGACGCCCGTCTGGAGGCGCGCGCCGCTGTCGGTGCAGAGGTCCCAGGAGTAGGTGTATGCGCCGGGCGTGGCGGGGGTGTTGCTGGTGTGTTGCCAGAGCAGTCGGCCCGAGCCGTCGAACACTTCCAGCCTGACGTAGCCCGTGGAGCCCACGAGGTTGTGGCCCACGATGAAGGTGGTACCCGTCGACGCGGGGTTGTCGGTGGCGCTCACGTTGAGTTCCGATGGCTGCAGGCCGCGCACCACGTTGAAGTTGATTCGTTTGGTGGTGCAGTTGTTCAGCTGGTCCCAGGCGCGGAACTGCAGCGTGTGTGGGCCGGGCTCCAGTTCGGGGATGCTGTACCACGTGGAGCCGGTGGTGTGGGAGCCGAATTCGTAGCTGAAGTTGTCGTTGAGGTTGTAGGTCATGGCCGAGCTGCCGTCGATGATGAGCTGCAGGTCGTGGCCTATGCCCGTGCCTGTGGTGTTGATGCCGCTTGAGTCGGCGATGTTGGCCACGAAGTAGGGTGTGGTGTTCACGCTTCCGCCCTCGGCGAAGTCCGGTGTGTTGAGGTAGCAGAACACGTTGGGGCCTATGGTGTCGGTGGCGTTTGTGGCGGTGCCGCCCACGGTGAAGCTCTCGCAGGCTCCGTGGGCGATGCGTCCTTGGCCGTAGGCGTAGACGATCATCTGCCCTGTGCCGTTGCTGTAGTTGATGTCCTTGGGCACGGTGAAGGTCATGTCGAATCGTCCGTCCCGTATGCTGTCGGTGCCGGTGAAGAGTGTCTTGGTGCGGTCGTAGTATTGAAAGGCCGAGGAGGCCGTTGCCTCCTGCTGTCGGCAGGTGATGAGCTCGCGGTTGTCGCGCACGGTGAGCGACACCCGCCCGCAGAAGTCGGCTGCGTTCTCCACATGGCCCGTCACCCTCACTCTCGCCCCGGCCCTGAGCTGGGGCAGCGTGGCCCCGCCGTTGGTGGCCTGGCCGTCGATGGAGTCGATGGTGGCCGTCAGGGTGGGCAGGTTGAGCGGCAGGGCTGGGTCGCCGAGCAGCGAGTATTGGAGTTTGTTGATGGTGCGGTCGCCGTCGCGGTTGACGATCATGTCGTTCTTGGCCAGGCGCTGGGCCTCGCCCATGGTGATGGGCTTGCCCGTGAGGGTGTCCACGCTCAGCACGCGGCGCAGGAAGGCAATGTTGAGCCGCTTGTTGGCGTCGGCGTAGACGGTGCGCGTGGTGCCGTAGAAGGCCACCGCGCCCCCGTTGGGGTTGAGGATGGCGGCCTCGCCGATGGTGGCCGCGGTGCCGTCGAAGGGCATGATGTCGCACGAGGCGGTGATCCACAGCGGCAGGTTGTCGTTGGAGAACTCGCGGAAGTCGCTCAGCGTGAGCACCGCCTCATGCGAGATTTGGTATTCTATGCCGTGGCCGGCATAGTCGAAGATGAGCGCTCCCTCGGCCTGCTGCTTCTTGATGGCGGCTGTGGCTCCGGGGAAGTGGTAGCCCGTGGAGGTGGACACGCGCGGGTAGGCGTCCCACATCACCTTTTTGATTTCGTAGCCGGGATGGAGCGAGGCGATGTCCTCGGCGGCGGCGTTGACGTCGTGCATGTGGAGGTTGTTGTTGCCGTCGTCGCCCATGAAGATGATGGTGTTGGCCCAGGCGCCGGCGTTGCGGTTGGTGGCGTAGTTGATCACCTTGTCCACCATGATGGCGGCCTCGGCGTCGGTGGTGACGGGGAAGCGTCCCACGGCCACGTCGAGCTTGTCCTTGGTGGCGGGGTTGAGGCCCTCGCCGTCGTCGAGCAGGCAGAAGAACCCGTCGTCCACGTAGCAGTAGATCTCGCTGAACGAGTTCTCGCTCTCCCAGCAGAGCAGGTAGTCGTCGGGGTTGAGGTTCTTGCCGGCGGGGGTGACCATGCGGTTGTCCCAGAGGCAGTCGCCGAAGAGCAGCAGGTGCTTGGGCGCGTCGTCCTGGCTGGTGGCGCGGTCGTAGAGCATCTTCAGGTAGCGTCGGTAGGCGTTTGCGTCGGGTGTGCCGCTTGAGAATTCGTTGTATATCTCGTCGGCCGGCACGATGCGCACGCTCAGTCCGTCGTGCTGTTCGTGGAAGGTCTTGATCCTCTGTGCCTGCTTGAGCAACTTCTGCGATGTGGGGATGATGATGACCATGTCCACCTCTGCGTCGGCGTGGAGGTCCTGGTTGGTGATGTTGTATACATATTCCGGCGAGGGCAGCGTGGCGCGGGCGATGTCGGGGCAGGGCTTGGGCTCGGGCCAGGCTATGGAGGCGTAGTCGAGGCGCACGGGGCCGCCCGAGGTCACGGTGAGGCGCAGCGTGTCGGTGGCGTTGGCCGTCACCTCATATTGCTGGTGTGTCTCCTTTCCCCGGTCGTAGGTGCTCATGGTCGTGATGTCGAGCTTGCCCAAGGTGGAGCCGTTGTAGCTCACCTCGGTCTGCGAGGCGGTGCCTGAGGTCACGCGCACGTAGAGCGTGCCCTTGGAGCCTTTGGCGTTTGGGTTGGACAGCACGATGGTCTTGGTTTGCCCCACCGTGAGGGCCTCGGTGTCGAAGAGGTTGCGCCCGCCGTTGTACCAGGAGAATCCGTCCACCTCGTAGAGTGAGTGGTAGTCGTCGGGGGCGGGGTAGTGGCTGGCCAGGAACGTGGCCGAGTCGACGGTGAGGGGGGCGCTGTCGTTCTGGGTGATGAAGTAGTAGCCGTAGTCGGAGTAGGGGTTGCGGGTGCGCTGTGGCGCGGTGTTGCTGTTCCAGCTCACGGGTCCCTTGGCGTAGAACACGCGGCGCCCGCCCACGATGGTCTGCTCCACCTCCTTCAGGTCGTCGAGGGCCACGAGGTCGTCGGCGTCGAGCTGCTCGCTCTGCATGTTGCCGCCGTAGCCGTAGACGTGCACCTTGCCCAGGTCGGTGAATCCGGCCTGGCGTATGAGGGCGTCGGTGAGCTGGTAGAACCCGGTGGCCGGCACGCGTATCTTGGCCCAGCTGCCCGAGGCCAGCACGCTGTGGGCGGCGTAGCGGTCGGAGGCACCTGAGCGGTAGGCGGCGGCCTCGCGGCGCGCGGCTCGCCTCACGGGCCAGCTGTCGATGCGCAGCATGAAGCTGACCAGGATCTGGTAGCGTCCGTTGCGGAACACCAAGGGGCAGAAGGCCACGTTGAACGAGGCCTCCTTGCGCGACACGGCCACGTAGCCGTCAACGGCGGGCAGCTCGGGCAGCGAGTCGCCCGACATGCGGCGGAAGTTGGCTATGTCGGTGGTGGTCATGTCGATGAACTCCGGATAGAGTATCGTGGCCGTATAGATGGAGTCTTGGTAGTCGCCGGCGAGCGGCATGCTGTAGCCAAACGAGGGCATGGTGGAGTCTACGCGCACCTCGTCGCTGGTGAGGTTAAAGAAGCGCTGCGCGTGGGCGTGGGCCAGGACGCCGAGCAGGATGAAGAGGAAGAAAAGTCGTCTCATAAGTTTCTATTTGCATCGGAAGTCGAGCACCTTCCGCTCTTCGATCCAGCCCTCCAAGTGGTCGTTGACACTTACGGGGCCCATGCCCGTGGGAGTGCCGGTGAAGAGAAGGTCGCCCGTCTTCAGGGTGAAAAACTGGCTGATGTAGCTGATGATGTAGTCGATGGAGAAGATCATGTCGGCCGTGCATCCTTGCTGCACGGTCTGGGCGTTGATGTCGAGGCGGAAGCGCAGCCGCTGCGCCTCGGGCAGCTTCTCCTTGGGAATCCACTCGCCGATGGCTGCGGAGCCGTCGAATCCCTTGGCGATGTCCCAGGGCAGCCCCTTCTCCTTCATGCGCCGCTGCATGTCGCGCGCCGTGAAGTCGATGCCCATCGTCACGGCGTCGTAGTAGCGGTGGGCGAACCTTTCGGGAATGGTCTTGCCCAGGCGGCAGATGCGCACCACCACTTCGCCCTCGTAGTCGATCCTCCCCATGTGGTCGGGGATGAAGAAAGGCTTGTGGTTGCTGATGAGCGAGGAGTCGGCCTTGGTGAAAATCACAGGTGGATCCTCTCTCAATAACGTCTCATTCATTGCTTTATTGTGTGCGGCGTAGTTCATGCCGATGGCGAATATCTTCATAGTCGTTGGTTTTTGTCCTCCGCCTTCTCGTCCATGTAGGAGCCTGAGCCTGCTTGGCCACGTCCGTTTGGCCGTTCGAAGGCGTCGGGGGTTGTAGTTTGTTGCAAATATAGTCAAAATTCCTGAGACTCCGCCCATTCGTCGCACCTTTTCGTTGTCGTGGCTCGGATTGTGTGGCCGTCCGGCCGCAATCGCATGGCCTGTTAGGGTGTCTTTTTTTAAATATGGTTGACACCTCAAAAAGAAAAGATGGAAAAGAAAAAAGAGAGGCTCCAATCCCTATTGGATCGCAGTAAGTTAGAGAAGT
>SFCY01000156.1 GCA_004558865.1 Bacteroidales bacterium | reverse complement strand
TTTCAACCAATCACTTCAGCCCCCACCTATCCTCCCCCGAAGGGGAGGGACAGTTACTATTGCTATTGATAAGCCAATGATAATCAAAGGTAATATTTTTATCCGATTACATAGACATAATTATAGAAAAATCTCCCAAAAAAACATCAAAACACAGAAAAAGCAAAGACAAACAGCATACGTTTAAAATTATTTTTTTAACTTTGTGGCCGAAACATCTTGAAGAAGACTGTACTATGAAAAAAATTGTAGTGCTTACCGGTGCCGGCATTTCCGCTGAAAGCGGACTCAGCACATTCAGAGACGAAGATGGCTTGTGGGAACAACACCCCGTGGAGCGTGTGGCCACACACGAGGCATGGGAAAGAGACCCTGTGTATGTCAACGACTTCTACAACATGCTGCGCGGCAAACTGCTTGCCGCCAAGCCCAACGACGGACACCGCCTGGTGGCCGACCTGGAAAAGAAATACCAAGTGACGGTAGTGACACAGAATGTGGACAACCTGCACGAAATGGCAGGCAGCACGCATGTCATCCACCTGCACGGCGAACTGATGAAGGTATGTTCCAGTAGGGATGTCGACAACCCTCACTTCATCAAGACACTCACCCCCGACAACCTTGAAGTGGCTCCGGGAGAAAAGGCGGGCGACGGTTCGCTGCTGCGCCCTTATATCGTTTTCTTCGGCGAAGCTGTGCCCAACATCGAGAAGGCTGCCGCCGAAGTGATGGAGGCCGACATCATGATCATCATCGGCACATCGCTGGCCGTCTATCCGGCAGCCGGGCTCATGCGGTTTGCCAAGCCTGGCACACCCATCTATCTGATTGACCCTCGACCCACCGTGTCGGCCAAGCAAAACCTGCATGTGATTGCCAAAGGCGCATCCGAAGGAATGAGAGAACTTTCAGCCATGCTCTGAGCACGACTCAACCAATAAAAACACCTATAGGCGGGAGGGTAAAGTTCCCGCCATTTTCCTAATCAAAAAACTTATGAGTAACAAAAAACATCTATTGATTACCGGCTTGCTGCTCTGTGCAGGCCACATGGCCTATGCGCAAAGCACCTACAAGTCGTTTGCAGAAGCTACAATCAACAGCGTGTCGCCCAACGGCAGCTATGTGGTGGGCAACAACCTCGGTTATGACAACGTCACCAATTTCAGCAGCTTCGTCTATTCCACCGCCGACGGCAAAACCAACTGGCGCACCGAATATGATGAAGACAACTACGACAACACGGGCAAATTCCAAGCCGTGAACAGCAACGGCGCCATTGCCGGTGCCATGAAAGACAAAGACCATCTGCTGGCCATCGAGAACGGCGGCTACATCATGGGCCAAAACGGCAAGCGCCCCAACAAGTCGGGCTACGATGCCGACGTGACCTATGTGCCCATCGTCACCGCCGCCGTGTGGAAAGACGACAAGACCTATAAGTTGGGCATGGGCAACCACACCATCGACGAACTGGGCGACGAGACCGACGGCACCTACGCCACAGCCATCAGCGAAGACGGCAACACCGTGACAGGCTACCTGCAGTCGTGGTGGATGAAAATCATCCCCTGCCTCTGGACCTACAACGCCGACAGCGACAGCTACACCTATCAGGAACTCACCCTGCCCAAAGGCTTCTCACGCGCATCAGCCACAGGCATCTCTGCCGATGGCAGCATCATCATCGGCGAAGGCACCCAAAACGGCTACACCTATCCCATCGTGTGGACATCGGCCACACAACCCACAGCCATATCATTGGGCGACAGCCCCTATTCCGACGCAACGGCCGTAGCCATCAGCCCCAACGGCAGCTATGTGCTCATGCACGGCAACGGCTATGGTGTGGTTTCAAAGCTCGCCATCTACGACACCACTACAGGCCACTTCGCCGAAATCGCCCTGCCCGATGCCGACAACACCTACCAGTGCAAGGGTCTGGCCATCACCGACAGCGGCGACGTGTTCTGCACCATCAGCGACAATGTCGATTACACCGACAAACTGTATTACTACAACAAGGCCTCTGAAACCCTGGCCGACATCGACTATTACCTCAGCAAGGCTGCCACAGACATCAGCAACCTGCCCTCTCTTGTCAGAGACAAGGTGGTTTCGGTATCTGCCGACGGCAAAGTGATTGCAGGCAACTCATCCAATAGCGGCGGTTGGGTCATCACCCTGGCCAGCACAGAGGCTGTCATCATCACCGCTCCGCAGCCCACCGCATTCTTCTACAGCGGCTACGACCAGGTGACACTGCGCTGGGAGGCCTGCCAGAATGTGCCTGAGGGGGCTGTCATCAACAACTACAAGGTTTATATCGACGACCAACTCGCCGCAACAATAGATGCTGCAGCAGCCACCGACGGCAAGTTCTCTTACACACACACCGTGAGAACCGGCACACACAATGCTTATATCATGGCCACCGCCACCTACAACGGCAACGAAATCGAGTCGGCCACCTCAGAAACCATCAGCACCTATCTCTCTGCCAAGAACGACCTGCCATTGTACGACAATTTCGATGAAGCCACTCTCGACCCCAATGGCAATCCTGTTCCCGGCAACGACTACTGGAGGGCAGAACGTTTACTCGGCGACGATGCCTGTCTCGTCAAGTGGTCGATCGATGCCAACAACTACGAGAATGCCACACCTTACCTCTGCACCACATCTATCAACACCACACCGTGGTCGTCTGTGGTCACCAGTCCGTTCCTCACTTCTGAGGATGCCGACAAACTCTATGTCAGCTTCTACACCGGCTATACCTTGGTGAACACCCCCGACCAGGATCTCGACTCCGACTATCTGGATGTGGAATATGCCCTGGACGGCGAAAACTGGATTACCGTGAAATCCATCTGCGCCGACGACCTCGACCCCTATTCGTGGAACTTCTTCAAGGTTGACCTTGACAAGAGTCTGACCGGCAAACCGTTCCAAATCCGCTTCAATGCCCACGGCGAGGGCAGGAGCACACTGCGCTGGAACCTCGACTGCATCGGCATCAGCGATGTGCTTGAAGGCAAGACTCCCTCTGCACTGAAAGCCATGGAAAATGCCGACAAGAGCGTGCAACTGATGTGGCACAACAGCATCGGCACCTATGAGGCCTCTTACTTGCAGAGCAGAAATGTGATTACCGACTTCTGCGTAGGCAGCGAAGGCGAACCACTCATCACAGCCATCGACCTTGAGCCCGCCCAATTGGCCAACCACGAGGGCGAATACATCTCCGGCGTATCGACATTCATCTACGACAACCCCTACATCGAGACCATTATGGCCACACAGGCCGAGGCCATTGTTTATGTTGACGGCAAGGAGGTTACCCGCCAGACCTTCGCCAACAGCTTCAACGAACCAGTGTCCTCATGCGTCAAGCTGTCGGCTCCCGTGAAGATTGAAAGCGGCAAGACCTACCGCGTTGCCGTGCGCATCTTCAACTATGACGCCCTGCAGACACCTGCGTATTATCAGTCGTCTGAACACTTCGTTCCCGGCAAGAGCGACCTCTATTCTGAAGACGAGGGCAAGACATGGAACAAGCTCTCTGATGTCTATACCACCGAGGAAGAACGCCTGCTGGGCCAGTGCATCTGGCCTATCCGTGCCCTCATCACCGATGGCACCATCGACGGCGAACCAGCCTACGATGACCAGCTGATGGCTTACAACGTTTATCGCAACGGCGAACAGCTCAACCACACTCCTGTGTTCGTGGCTCATCCCTATTTCATCGACCAAGCGCCCGTGAGCGGAGCCACCTACACCGTGCAGGCCTTCTACAAAGATGGCCGCGTGTCAGAATGTACCACAGCCGTTGATGTCACCCCATCGGCCATCAATTCGCTGTTCAAGGGCAATGACATCACCGTCAGTCAGAATGGCAACGCATTGACCATCAGCGGTGCATACGACCACGCCGAACTGCTGGGCACCAACGGCACCCGCATCGCACAGGGCCGTGGCTCTATGCACATCAGCAACCTGCCTGCCGGCATCTATCTGCTGCGTGTCAATGCCAACGGCAACAGTCAGGTGCAGAAAGTCATCATCAAATAAAAAGATAACCTGTTGGCGGAATTAATTTAGTGCATACTTAATTCTGCCAATGGGCTTGTCGTTAATGAAGTTTACGTATTGCAGAATGGTAAGTGCACTAATTTT
>SFCY01000155.1 GCA_004558865.1 Bacteroidales bacterium | reverse complement strand
AACGTAAGTTGAAGAGGGAGTGTAGCGGGCTACACGACCGATGAGACTTGACGTTTTGAGACCGATAGATGCAGAAGACGACCGAAACGACAACTGCACGCTATCGATTATTCTATCAGCCTAATTTATAGAACCAGCCGTAAGAGATAATCCGGGAGTTGCAACCGAGATTTCATCCCCAGCTCCGCTGGCAAGTGAATTTTGAAGTGCGCTGAGGTAGTAACCGAAGTGTACGTACAAAAGTACAACTTGCTACTCCCAATGGACTGCCGTTGCCGTAAGTTTTGCGATATATATGGCATCATGTCTGTTTAAGGTGCTAAATGAGGTATTTCCCGTAGTTGTTGAGCGATCGTGATTAGTCGCAGACTCAGTATTTTACAGACTCAGACTATGCGATTGATTACTTTAATTCCACTTAAGAGAAGCCTTCCATGATTGACAAAGCAATGCGACTTGTCACATTGGCACAGCTTCAAATAAAGAATCAAGAACAAAAAACGCCGGGCGAGGCGGAAATTATGAATGAGGAATGAGGAATGAGGAATTAATTTGTTATCTTTGCGAAAGAAAAGCTAACGCAGACCTTTTATGGAAGACAAGCAACGAAAGAGAATGCAGCAATTGGTTGACCAGCTCAACAAGGCTTCTGACGCATATTATAATGGTCGCGGCGAATTGATGACCGACTACGAATGGGACGCACGCTTCGATGAACTCAAGCAGTTGGAGGAACAGACCGGCATCGTACTTCCCGACTCGCCGACCAACAACGTCTCGGCCGACGACATCACCGGGCAGAAGGAGGCCCACGAGTATCCTGCCCTCTCATTGGCCAAGACCAAAAAGGTTGTTGACATGGCGAAATGGGCTGAGGGCCGTCCCATCTGGCTGTCGTGGAAGTTGGACGGCCTGACTCTCGTCGTCACCTACGACGACGGCCATCTCTCCAAAGTGGTCACCCGCGGCGATGGCCACATCGGGACAAACATCACGCATCTTGCACCCGCCATCGAAGGCATCCCTCAGCACCTGCCCATCAAGGGACATCTTGTGGTACGCGGCGAGGCCGTAATCAGCTACGACGACTTCGAGCGTTTCAACATGGAGAGCGAAGAGGAATATGCCAATCCCCGCAACCTCGCCTCAGGATCCCTCACGCTGAAAGACGTCAACGAAGTGCGCCAGCGCCACATCCATTGGATTCCCTTCACCCTCGTGCACATCGATGAGGACATCCGTTCATGGGGCGAGCGGATGGACACACTGGAAAAGGCGGGGCTACACTGTGTGGAACACGAATATATCGAACTCCCCACGATGGACAACCTGCAAGCCGTCATCGACAGATGGACGGAGAAAGTGACGAGCCGCAAGAACCCCTACCCCGTCGACGGGCTGGTCATCACCTACGACGACACGGCCTACGCACAGACAGGATCCGTCACCGGCCACCACGCCACGCGGGCCGGCTATGCCTTCAAATGGCAGGATGAGAGCGCGAGAACCACACTCGACCACGTCGAATGGTCGTGCGCCACGTCAACCATTTCTCCAGTGGCCGTGTTCCAACCCGTCGAACTGGAGGGGACGACCGTGAAGCGGGCATCGCTCTGCAACATCAGTGAATGTGAGCGGTTGGGCATTGGCGGTAAGGGAAGCATCATCGACATCATCAAGGCCAACAAAATCATACCTAAGGTCATCCGCGTGGAGGAGAGCCACGGGGAGTTCGTCCCCCCGCAGTCGTGTCCCGTTTGCGGCGCGCCCACAGTGGTGAGGGAGAGCGAGGCGTCTGGCACCAAGACTCTCCACTGCACCAACGACGGCTGTCCGGCCAAACAGCTGAAGAAGTTCGCCCGCCTGGTGTCGAAGGAGGCCATCAACATCGACGGCCTCTCGGAACAGACACTCCAAAAGTTCATCAATTTGGGCTGGGTCAACGAGCCGGCCGACCTTTTCCATTTGGATGCCCACGCCATAGAGTTGGCCGGCATGGACGGTTTCGGACGCAAGTCGGTGAGCAACCTCTTGGCAGCCGTAAGAAAAGCCCGCACGGTGGAAGCCCGCCGTTTCCTCTTCGCACTCAACATCCCGCTGTGCGGCATGGATGTATGCACGCGGCTGCTCTCAGCCTTCAAGTTGGAGGATCTCCTCCATACAGCCCGCTCCACCCCCGACGAGCAGGTGTTCTCGGCCATCGACGGCATCGGCCCGGAGAAGAGCAAGTCGTTTGTGGCCTGGGTGAAGGACGACCGCAACTACGAGGCTGTGGTCAGACTGATGCAGGAACTGACCATTGTCCAGCCCGACCTTGCGGCCAAGGGCGACAAGTGCCAGGGACTGACGTTTGTCGTCACGGGAGACGTCCACCATTACAAGAACAGGAACGAGCTGAAGGCTTATATCGAGTCGCAGGGCGGCAAGGTGACGGGCAGCGTGAGCAAGAGCACCAGCTACCTGATCAACAACGACGTGGATTCCACAAGCGCGAAAAACCAAAAGGCCCACCAGCTCAACATACCCATTCTGTCGGAGGAGGACTTTGTGGAGCGGTTCGGACAATGACAAACAAAAGATATGAGATACAACACAAAAGACATTCGCAGACAGGACCGCGTGATGGACGAGTCGCGCGCCCGGCAACTATTGGCAGAGGCAGAATATGCCGTCGTATCAATGACTGACACCGAGGGACTTCCCTACGGCATACCCGTGAACATGGTGTTTGAGTCGCCCGACCACGCCTACATCCACTGCGCGCCCGAAGGCAAGAAGCTCCGTGCCTTGGCCGTCCACCCCCATGTGTCGGTGTGCCTCATTGGCCACGTGCATCTGCTGCCATCCAAGTTTACGACCGAATATGAGAGCGTCGTTCTCCAGGGGCAGGCACGCCAAGTGACCGACGAGGAGGAGCGTCGCCACGCCATCCAGCTCATACTCGACAAATACTCGCCCAACGACATGGAGCGTGGATGGTTCTATGCCAACAGGTCGTTGCCCCGCACTGCCATCGTTCGCATCGACTTCACAGAGTTTAGCGGGAAAAACAAGAAGATGCACACATGAGTGAAGGGGCAAGCTGACGGCCAAGAGCCAGCCCTCCCTTGTTTCAGCTCTACTTTGTGGGCCATTATGGATTATTTTGCTTACCTTTGCAGACAAATAAGAATCCATTATGCGAATAGACATCATAACCGTGTTGCCCGAAATGTTGGAGGGCTTCGTCAATTGTTCCATCCTGGCCCGCGCCCAAAAGAAGGGGCTGGCCGAAATCCATCTTCACAACCTGCGCGACTACACCCTCGACAAGTGGCGTCGTGTGGATGACTATCCCTACGGCGGCTTCGCCGGTATGGTGATGCAGTGCGAACCCATCGACCGGTGCATATCCGCACTAAAGGCAGAGCGCGACTACGACGAGGTGATCTTCACCACCCCCGACGGTGAGCAATACAGCCAGGCTATGGCCAACGACCTCTCCCTAAAGCAGAACATCATCATTCTCTGCGGCCACTACAAGGGTGTGGACCAGCGCGTGCGCGACCACTTCATCACCAAAGAGATTTCCGTGGGCGACTACGTGCTTACGGGCGGCGAGTTGGCTGCGGCCATCATCGCCGACAGTGCCGTGCGCCTGGTGCCTGGGGTCATCAGCGACGACCAGAGTGCACTGAGCGACAGTTTCCAGGACGGTCTCCTCTCAGCCCCCATCTACACCCGCCCGGCCGACTACAAGGGCTGGAAGGTGCCCGACATCCTCCTCTCGGGCAATGAGGCAAAAATCAAGAATTGGGAAATGGAGCAGGCCCTCGAACGCACCAAGAGGCTCAGGCCCGACCTGCTCGAAAGCTGACGGGGGCAACCGGCCAAGAGAATGGCGGAAAAGAGCCCCCCTCTTCCTACCACTTCACTCTCAACTGCACCTCCACGTCGGTCATCGCACTGGCGTCAATCTGCTGCATCCCTGAGGATATGTGGTTGCGGTCGAAATAGTCTACGGTCGACACCTTGACGTTGACCGCCAGATGCTTGCCCATCGTGCCACTCGCCACCAAGGCGTAGCGCACGCCCTCGCCGTAGCTCATCGGTATGGACATCGTGTAGAGCAGTCCCCGCTCGTAGCTGTAAAGGCGCGACTGGTAGTCGTCGGTGTGGAAATAGGCCACACTCCCCCACAACGCCACAC
>SFCY01000154.1 GCA_004558865.1 Bacteroidales bacterium | reverse complement strand
CACCATGCGGCAGTATTACCGGGGCGGGCGTTACGATTTCCTGCTCAACTCCACGGAGAACATCGACCTGCTCGGCAAGCGGTTCATCGTCTTCGAGATTGACAGCATCAAGGAGAATCGTGAGCTGTTTCCCGTGGTGACCATCATCATCATGGAGGCCTTCATCAACAAGATGCGCCGTCTGAAGGGCGTGCGCAAGCAGCTGATTGTGGAGGAGGCATGGAAGGCTCTCTCTTCGGCGAACATGGCGGAATACCTGAGGTACATGTACAAGACCGTGCGCAAGTATTACGGCGAGGCCATCGTGGTGACACAGGAGGTGGACGACATCATCTCCTCACCCGTGGTGAAAGAGAGCATCATCAACAACTCCGACTGCAAGATACTCCTCGACCAACGGAAGTACATGAACAAGTTCGACCAGATACAGGCGTTGCTCGGACTGACGGAGAAGGAGAAGTCGCAGATTCTCTCCATCAACATGGCCAACCACCCGTCACGGCTCTACAAGGAGGTGTGGATTGGGCTGGGCGGCACGCAGTCGGCGGTCTATGCCACCGAGGTGAGCGCGGAGGAATACCTTGCCTACACCACCGAGGAAACGGAGAAGGTGGAGGTCTATCGGCTGGCGGAGCAACTGGGCGGAGACATCGAAGCCGCTATCCGGCAACTGGCGGAGAAAAGAAGGACAAGCAAGACATGACATTTATCACAATCAATTTTATCACATTCAACAATGATTCAGAACATGGGAAAAAGATTCAAGACAACAAGCAGGCAGATGCTGCTCCTTTGTGGCATTGTGCTGGGAATGGCGAGTATGGCCATGCAGTCGTGCAGTGAGGAGGCGAGGGACGACCGTCCCGCCCTCTGCGGCAACTGGGAGAGCGTGGAGGGAAAGCCCGACGTGCTCATCTACAAGGAGGGCAAGGCGTACAAGGTGACGGTGTTCAAGCGCAAGGGGCTGGGACGCGAGCTGAAACCGCAGACCTATCTCCTGCAGATGGAGAACGGCAACCTCTTCATGAATACAGGATTCCGTATCGACGTGGCCTACAACGAGGAGACGGATGTGCTGACCTTCTCGCCCAATGGGGACTATGTAAGAGTAAGACAGGAACCGACCAAACAATAGCGAGCAATGAAAGCAAGAATGACAATCCTTATCTGCCTATGCCTGCTGACGGCGGGCAAGGCAAGCGCACAGTGGACGGTCATCGACCCGTCCAACATCGCGCAAAGCATCGTGAACACCTCCAAAAATGTGGCGCACACATCGACAACGGCGACCCACATGGTCAAGAACTTTCAGGAAACCGTGAAAATCTACGAGCAGGGCAAGAAGTATTACGATGCCCTGAAGTCGGTGAACAACCTCGTCAAGGATGCCCGCAAGGTGCAGCAGACCATCCTGATGGTGGGCGACATCACGGACATCTACGTGAACAGTTTCCAGAAGATGATGCGCGACGAGAACTTCACGGTGGAGGAACTCTCAGCCATCGCCTTCGGCTACACCAAGTTGCTGGAGGAGAGCAACGACGTGCTGACGGAGCTGAAAAACGTGGTGAACATCACCACGCTCTCCATGACGGACAAGGACCGCATGGACGTGGTGGAGGGCTGCTACCAGAAGATGAAGCGGTACCGCAACCTCGTGAGCTACTACACCAACAAGAACATCAGCGTGAGCTACCTGCGGGCGAAGAAGAAAAACGACCTCGACCGTGTGATGGGGCTCTACGGCAGTGCCAACGAAAGATACTGGTAGCCTATGGACTTCGAAAACCTTCACCAGATACTGCGGTCGCTCTACGACGAGATGATGCCGCTGTGCGAGGACATGGCGGGCGTGGCGAAAGGCATCGCCGGACTGGGCGCACTCTTCTACGTGGCCTACCGGGTATGGCAGTCGCTGGCGCGTGCCGAACCGATAGACGTGTTCCCGATGCTCCGTCCGTTCGCCATAGGGCTTTGCATCATGTTCTTTCCCACGGTGGTGCTGGGCACGCTCAGCGGAGTGCTCTCGCCGGTTGTGCAGGGCACGGCCCAGATGCTGGAGGCGGAGACGCTGGACATGAACCAGTACCGTGAGCAGAAGGACAAGCTGGAGTATGAGGCGATGAAGCGCAATCCCGAAACGGCCTACCTTGTGAGCAACGAGGAGTTCGACAAGCAGCTGGAGGAACTGGGTTGGTCGCCCGAAGACCTTGTCACCATGACGGGGATGTACATCGAGCGGAGCATGTACCAGATGAAGAAGGGCGTGCGCGACTTCTTCCGCGAGTTGCTGGAACTGCTGTTTCAGGCCGCTGCCCTCGTGATAGACACACTGAGGACGTTCTTCCTCGTGGTGCTGTCGATACTGGGACCGATAGCCTTCGCCATATCGGTATGGGACGGTTTCCAAAGCACGCTGACGCAGTGGATATGCCGCTATGTGCAGGTGTATCTGTGGCTGCCCGCGTCGGACATGTTCAGCACCATACTGGCCAAGATACAGGTACTGATGCTGCAGAGCGACATCGAGCGGATGCAGGCCGACCCAAACTTCTCGCTGGATTCGAGCGACGGGGTGTATATCGTGTTCATGATCATCGGCATCATCGGCTACTTCACTATCCCCACCGTGTCGGGCTGGATTATCCAGGCCGGAGGCATGGGCAACTACGGTCGCAACGTGAACCAGACGGCAGGCAAGGCTGGCGGCTTCGCCGGCAGCGTAGCGGGTGCAACCGCTGGCAATGTGGCCGGACGTGTCGGGAAACTGCTGAGATAAAGAAAAGTATGTGTAACATCAAAACAAGGAGAAAACAAGAAAATGGAATTCAAGTCATTAAAGAACATTGAGACATCGTTCAGGCAGATTCGCCTGTTCAGCATGGTGTTCCTCGCCTTGTGTGCCGTGGTGACGGTGTGGAGCGTGTGGAGTTCCTACCGTTTTGCGGAGAAGCAGCGGGAGAAAATCTATGTGCTGGACAACGGGAAGTCGCTGATGCTGGCCCTCTCGCAAGACCTGTCGCAGAACCGTCCGGCGGAGGCGAGAGAACACGTGCGCCGCTTCCACGAATTATTCTTCACGCTCTCGCCGGAGAAGAGTGCGATAGAGCACAACGTGAAGCGGGCGCTGCTACTGGCCGACCGCAGTGTGTACAACTACTATTCGGACTTTGCGGAGAAGGGTTACTACAACCGCATCATCGCAGGCAACATCAACCAGGTGCTGAAGGTGGACAGCGTGGTGTGCGACTTCAACGGCTATCCCTACCGTGCCACGACCTACGCACGGCAGCAGATTATCCGGCAGAGCAACATCACGGAGCGCAGCCTCGTGACAACATGCCGCCTGCTGAACGCCTCGCGCTCGGACGACAATCCCAACGGATTCACCATCGAGGGCTTCACCATCATTGAGAACAAAGATTTACAGACAATCAAACGATGACGGGTATGAAAGAAAACAGAATCAGAAAAACGGCGTGGAGGCTCTTCTGGAGTCTCCGCGACAAAAGAAAGCAGATGACGAAGTCGGCGAAAGACCGGCTGGAGAGTCTGCCACATCGGACGAAGAGACGCATCGTATTGGGAATGTTCGCCGTCTTTGCGGTGCTTGCCCTCTACACTTTCGGCAAAGCCATTTATGACATCGGCAGAGACGAAAGCCGGAAAATGGAGATAGACCATGCAGGGCAGGTGGAACTGTCCATCAAGCCAACAGTTAGTAATCACTCAACACCTTATTATTTATATGGAACAGACGAAGATTGAAGTACAGAACCGACGCCAAGCCGAGAGCCATCAAGCTTGCTTGAATGGCCGAGGCGCAAAGGAGGAAGGCGAAGCCAACAAAGACAAGACTCCCGACAAGGAGAAAGGTAAGGAAAAGCCCAAGCAGGAGCGCACACCACTCACGGAGGCGGAACGGCTGAAACGGCAGAAGATGATAGTGCTGCCTGTCATGGTGCTGGTGTTCCTCGGTGCGATGTGGCTGATTTTCGCCCCATCGTCTGACGGAACGAAAGAGCCGGGCATGGACGGCTACAACATGGAGATGCCGGATGCCGACAAGGCAGACAGGCTGATTATCGGCGACAAGGCGAAGGCCTATGAGCAGGGAGCGATGGAGGAACGCAAGGAAAACCGCAACCGCTCGATGATGGAGCTGGGCGATATGTTCGACCGTGAAGTGGCTGGAAACGAATCATCA
>SFCY01000023.1 GCA_004558865.1 Bacteroidales bacterium | reverse complement strand
TAGGAGTTACCGCGCCAGCTTGTTTTCAAGGTTTTTCTTTGTGTCAGCGCCAGGAACCGACGAAGGAGGAGCTGCCATTTGCGGGATGGGGGCGGGAAGAGGCGAAGCCTCTCACAAGCCCTCATCCCACAAATGGCAGAGGGCCATAGCCCTTGGCGCTGACGCAAAGGGTTTTATAGGTTTTTGTTGAAAAAGATGGAATATGTCAGCCGTAGCATCGTGGGACTAACGCTTGCAACAATAAAGCAGGGATATACACAATAGGGGGGACCCGCCCTACGATGGGAATGGCTGAATAGGGCGAACGGTCGCAATATCGTTAAAAGTGATTAAATAATGTTGCGCGGTTTGTCTTTCTCAGGTTTTATGGCTATATTTGAGCCAGTTATCAACCAATAATTAAAGACAAAACGCGATTATAAAATGAAAAGGATATTCAACCAAGGCCTCTTGAAGGTGTTAGTCTTAGCACTCTTCTCATGTTTTCAGCTGACCACACGTGCCCAGAATGATAAAGCGCAAGATGACTGGAAGTTCAGCCATCCCATTTTGATTCAGCAGCCAGAGCCAACCCCACCAAATGATAAGAATAATGGTAGAATGCCGGAATTTCCCGGGGGGAACATGAAATTACAGCAATATTTAAAGAATGAGACCCATAAGATTCTGTCAAGTAGAGCCGACAATGTCTTTGGGAAAGTTGTGGTAGGTTTTGAGGTTAACGAAAAAGGCAATTTGTCAAACTTCAGGATCTTAAAGTCCACAAATCCCTTGTTGAATGAGGACGCATTAAGCATTGTCAAATCTATGCCTGATTGGAAGCCCGCAAGGATAGACGGGAAAGAAGTTAAATCGAAAATGAATGTAATTGTAAATTTTGAGTAGGGCAGTTAGGTTTGAAGGGGATGTTTGAGTCTCGCCTTTGTTAGATGCAAGAACCCTTGTTGGGGCGATTGGGTTCCCCTCCCTTCGTAGGGAGGGGTTAGGTGTGGGTCTTTGGGTCTTTTCTTTAGTTCTTCATGCATTGTTTTCGGTGGTTGACTGGACGAAGCGTTCGACATCGGCCCTGATGCGCTGGCCGATATCGGAGCGCAGGAAGCCCGTGTTCTTGCGCAGCATCGACACGATGTCCTCCACGCGGCTGGAGTAGCACGACAACTCGTTTCGGCGCTGGGTGCCGTGGACGCTCTCCTGGGCTATCTCGGCCTGGCGCTCGCCCACAAGTTGGTCGCACACCTTGGTGAGCATGGGCACCACCACCTTGTCGAACAGATGGTGGCCCTGTATATATAGATAGGTGGTGTCGGCCGTCACGCCCAACCGCTTGATGTCGGCCTTCACTTCCTGCCAACTTTGGCGCGCGTCGGGGTAGTGGGCTTTCAGGGCCTGCACCTTCTTGTCGACACGCTGGCGGAGCAGCGACAGCTGGTCCTCGGCCTTGCGGATGGAGAATGTGCCCATCTCGATGCAGCGCAGCAGGTCGTTGATGGTGAAGTCCTTGTAGTTGGGCGAGCGGTAGAACCAGATGTTCCACACGAAGAGCGGGAAGATGGCTTGCGAGAACTGGCGCAGGTATTCCTCGAAGTTGAAAATCTGGTGGTCGTTGAGCGTCACGGCCACGCACACCTCATGGAGCGAGGGGCTGTAGCACTGCAGGTTCTCTATGGCGTAGGCGTAGGTGTGGAACACGTAGGGGCTGCTGTTGATGAGGCGTGAGGTCTCCGTTGCGCCCTGCGTGAGGTAGTCGTAGTCGGCGTCCACGCAGGCTATCATGTCGTGGCCCACCTTGTCGGCCAACACCGCCATGAGGGCTGCCTTCTTGCCGCGCTCCAAGCGGCGGTCGCGCGAGGGGAGCATCACCTCGAAGTAGAGTTTGTCGGTCTCCACCTGGTTGAGGATGGCGCGCCACACAAACACGTCGTCGTAGCTCTCCACGTAGGCCACCACGCGCCGGCGGGCGCCCTTGGAGGTGAGCTTGTTGGCCGCCTCGAAATAGCGGGACGAAAGATTGTCGCGAAGTCGTTTGCTCATAGGTTTTTTGATTTTTATGGGCTGCTGTGATACAGCAGCTTACCGAACTTGTGGGACATGCGCGCAGGGGGCGCAAGGGGGCGCCCGCTTTGTGCGGGCCAGCCTTTCTTCGTGCCGCCGCCCTTGGTGGGGAGCATGCAAGGGGCGGGGCTGTCAGGCGTTGTCGGTGATGTCGGAAACCTCAGTCACGTGGTCCATCCAGCCGTTCATGATGACGGCGGGACTGTGGGTGGTGAGGATGACTTGCACGTTGGGGTTGAGCTTCAATATCAAGTCGATCAGCTGCTTTTGCCACTCCACGTGCATGCTCACCTCGGGCTCGTCCATGAACAGCACGTAGTTTTGGTTGTCTTCCACGAGGACCGTGAGCAGGATGGCGAGGATCTGTTTCTCGCCGCTCGACAGCTGGTAGGGCATGAGCCGTTCGCCCATCTGCTCGAAATAGATCTCGTTCTCGGAGCGCACGATTTTCTTGCCTGTGTCGGCGAAGAGGCTGTCCATCATGTCCTGGAAAATCTTCTTCGGCTCGCTCAGCCGCGTGGCCTTCTGCTGTGCGTCGGCTGCGCCGCTCTGCAGCACGCTGATGATGCGGTTGCCGATGTTGACCTGGTAGTCGAGGTATTTGCGCTGGAGCTGGAAGAGCTGCCAGTCGAGTTCGGTGGCCAGTGAGGCGTCCATCTTGCTCACCACGTCGGCGTTGAGCAGCGGGCGGTCGAAGGAGCGGATGAGGTCGAAGCGTATCCGCGTGGCGTCGGCGGGCTCCACGCTGAGGTGGACGCCCTTGAGCAGGTGGGCGTGGAAGTCGGAAGAGTTGCCGAGGCTCTTCGTCACCTTGTTGAGGATGGTGGACTTGCCCACGCCGTTGACCCCACTGAGGATGTTGACTCTGCGGTCGAGGTTCCACACCACATGGCGGCGGCCACTCCACAGCGAGTCAATCTCTATTCGTTTGATGTAGTCAACATATTTCTGCATAGTCGTTATGAGCTTGTTTCTATGGGCAAATATACAAAATAAATGAATACAAGCCTAATTTTTCACCGACAATCCACAGTGGGAATCGAAAAAAAACGGATGGCCTCTTCTGGCTGCGGCTGGCGACAAATGAGGGCCAACTTGCCGACAACCTTGTCGGCATTTGTCAGCAACCGCTTGGCTTCCACAAAAACACCCTGCATCACCGCTCGGAGCGGCGTGATGCAGGGTGTTGGCGGAAGCTTGGGCTGGGAGGGTGGTGGGCTGCTGGGGGCGCTCTCACTTCCTCGTCCAGAACTGCGGGGTGAGGATGACGAGGACGGAGAAGATTTCCAGACGGCCGATGAGCATCATGAAGGAGCACATCCACTTGGCGAATGCGGGCAGGTCGTTCCACGACATGGTGGGGCCGATCTCCGTTCCCAAGGTGGGTCCCACGTTGCCGATGCTGCTCAGGGTGATGGTGATGGCGTTGGTGTTGTCGATGCCGGCCGCTATCATCACGAAGGCACAGATGAGGCACAGCATGAGATAGGAGGTGAAGAAGGCCAAGAGCGTGACCCGCTTGCTGGGCGGGACGTTGTTGCCGTCGACACGGAGCGGCAGCGAGGCGTTGGGGTGGAGCATCTGTCGGAACTCGTTCTTCACCACCTTGAGCAGCATGACGCCGCGCACGCACTTCAAGCCGCCGCTTGTGGAGCCAGAGCAGGCTCCGATGAACATGCACAGCGACAGCGCCACCCACGTGACGTGGGGCCATTTGCCGGCGTCGTCGTTGAAGAGGCCTGTGGTGGTGATGAACGACACCACCTGGAAGATGCCCGAGCGGAAGGCGTGCTCTGTGCCGTAGCCGTTGCGCGCCATCAGCTCCACCATGATGAACAGCGAGAGGCCCAGCACAAGGAAGAAGTAGAGCCGGAACTCGCTGCTCTTGAAGAGGTGGAAGGGGCGGAACTTGGACAGGCTGAAATAGAGCAGCGGGAAGTTGACGCCCGAGAGGAAGCAGAAGAGTGTGGTGACATAGTCCATGGCGGGTGAGTTGAAATGCTCCGTCGAGGTGTTGTAGATGGAGAACCCGCCCGTGGCGGTGGTGGTCATGGAGAAGTTGAGGCCCTCGAACCAGTTCATGCCGCAGGCCATGTAGGAAGCCATGCAGCCGAGGGTGAGGACGAGGTAGACGCTCCAGATCCATTTGGCGTTGGTGGAGAGGCGTGGATGAAGCTTGCTCTTGAAGGGTCCCGTGGCCTCGGCGGCGAAAACGCGTGTGGAGCCGCCCACCGTGGAGGGCAGCAGGGCGATGGTGAAGAAGACGATGCCCAGTCCGCCTATCCACTGGGTGAGCGATCGCCAGAAGAGCAGTCCGTCGGGCAGGGCCTCCACGTCGTCGATGACGGTGGCTCCCGTGGTGGTGAATCCCGACATGTTCTCGAAGAAGGCGTCGGTGAAGCTGGTCATGTAGCCGCTGATGAGGAAGGGGAGCGTGCCGAAGAGCGAGAAGAGCAGCCACGAGAGCGTCACCACCAGATAGGCGTCGCGGCGCGAGAGGGTGTTCTCGGCGTTCATGCCATAATATCGCAGGACGATGCCGGTCAGGATGGTCACCAACAAGGAGACGAGGAAAGCCAGGGTGTCGTCGCCGTGCATGCAGACGGCCATCACCAGACAGGCCAGCAGCAGGGAGCTCTCGATGAAGAGCAGGGAGCCCAAAATCTTGAAAATGATTTTCTTGTTGATCATAGCCTACAGTTGCCAGCCTTAGTTGAACAGATTCTCCAATTGCTTGAGGTTGACCTCGTGGCAGAACACCACCACGCTGTCGCCGGCCATGATCTGCGTGTTGCCGGAGACGAGCATTCCCTTGCCGTCGCGCACCAGTCCGCCGATTGTCATTCCCGATGGCAGCCTCAGGTCCTTGACGGCCTTGCGGGTGATTTTGCTGCCTTCCACGGGTATGAACTCTGCGGCGTCGGCGTTGGCCGAGAGGAAGTAGGTGACGTTGAGCACGTTGGCGTCGAGCATGATTTGGTAGATGGCGCTGGCCGCGATGGCCTTCTTGTTGATGAGCGTGCCGATGTCGAGCTGCTCGGCCATGCCGGCGTAGGCCATGTTGTCGATCATGGCCACCGTCTTGCGCACGCCGAGCTGCTTGGCGGTCAGGCAGGAGAGGATGTTGACCTCTGTGTTGCTGGTCAGGGCCACGAAGGCCTGCATGCCGCGTATGTTCTCGCTCTTGAGCTCCTCCACGTCGCGTCCGTCGGCGGCTATGACGAGGGCCTTCTCGGGCAGCACCTCGTTGAGTTCCTCCACGCGCCGTGGGTCGCTCTCGAATATCTTCACGTTCATATAGGAGGGCATCATCATCACGGCTCGCTCGCCGGTGTTGCCGCAGCCCATCATCATCACGTCCTTCACGTCGACATAGTGTTCCTTTCCCACGATGCGGCGGATGTAGGGCACGTATTGCTTCGTGGTCATGAAATAGGCCAGGTCGTGGCGCTTGAGTGTGTCGTTGCCGTTGGGAATGATGGTGGAGGAGCCTCGCTTGATGGCCACGATGTGGTAGGGGTCGTCGGGGCCGCAGATGTCCTTGAGCGGCTGGTCGAGAATCTCGCAGTCGTGGTGGAGCTTGATGCCGAGCATCACGAGCGCGCCGCCGTGCACGTCCCACCGCTGGCGCACCCACGACATCTTGAGTCCGCTGATGACCTCGCGCGCGGCGAGTTCCTCGGGATAGATGATGTTGTCCACGCCGAGGCGGCGGAAGAACTCGCGCGACTCCTCGGTCATGAACTCCGCCTCGTCCACCTTGGCCACGGTCTTCTTGGCGTTGAGGGCGTGGGCGATGATGCAGTTGTTGATGTTGACGCTCTGGTCGGGGGTGACGGCGATGTAGAGGTCGGCCTCGTCGATGCCGTTGTCCTTGAGCGTGTTGATGCTTGTCGTGGAGGCGCAGACCGTCAGCAGGTCGGCCTCGCGATTGATCTTCTCCAGCCTGTCGGGGTCGGAGTCGATGATGATGGTGTTGTCCTTGTTCTTGGCGAAGAGCTTGGCCAGATAGGTGCCAATGGCGTAGGCGCCGGTAATGATGATTTTCATGTTGCTAATCCTTTCACCCTAAATATCATTTGCAGAGTTCCAGCAGGGCCTGCCTGATGCTCTCCGGGTCGAGATGGCAGAGCTTGCGCTCCTCTTCGACAGTGCCGTGTGGGACGAAGGCGTCGGGCAGTCCCATCCTGACCACCCTTGGCGTGAAGCCGTGGTCGTCCATCCATTCGAGTATGGCAGAGCCGAATCCACCCTCCTTTGAGCCGTCCTCGATGGTGAGAATCTTCTTGAACCTCCGTCCCATCTCTTCGAGGATCTTGGAGTCGAGGGGCTTGACGAACCTCATGTCGTAGTGGGCGATGCTGGGGGTGCGCCTGAGGATGGACTTCGTGTCGTCCTCTATCTTCTTGATAGCCTGCTCCACGTCGTTGCCCAATGGCCCGAACGAGAGAACGGCCGCGTCGCTGCCCTCATGGAGCTTGCGCCCGGTGCCCACCTCGACGGCCTCGAGCGGGCAGCGCCAGTCCACCTTCACGCCCCTGCCGCGCGGGTAGCGGATGACGAAAGTGCCCTTGCCGGGCAGCTGGGCGGTGTACATCAGCTTGCGCAGCTCCCATTCGTCCATGGGGGCAGAGATGGTGAGGTTGGGAATGGGGCGCAGGGCGGCGATGTCGAAAGCCCCGTGGTGGGTGGGGCCGTCTTGTCCGACAAGTCCCGCGCGGTCGAGGCAAAGCACCACGGGGAGGTTGAGTATGGCCAGGTCGTGGATGATGTTGTCGTAGGCGCGCTGGGAGAAGGCACTGTAGATGTTGCAGAAGGGTTGCAGCCCGTCCTTGGCCATTCCGCCAGAGAAGGTCACGGCGTGGCCCTCGGCGATGCCCACGTCGAAGCAGCGGTCGGGCATGGCCTTCATCATGATGTTCATGGAGCAGCCGGTGGGCATGGCGGGCGTGACGCCCACGATGCGCTCGTTTTGCCGGGCCAGCTCCAAGAGCGTGTGGCCGAACACCTCCTGGTATTTGGGCGGCACGTGTGAGGTGTCGCCCACCAAGCGCTCGCCCGTCGTGGGGTCGAACTTGCCCGGCGCGTGCCAGATGGTGGCGTGCTCCTCGGCGGGCTTGTAGCCCTTGCCCTTTACGGTGTGCAGGTGGAGCAGCTTGGGGCCTTTCATGTCCTTGATGCGCCGCAGGATGCTCACCACGTTCTTCACGTCGTGGCCGTCGAAGGGGCCGAAGTAGCGGATGTTCATGCCCTCGAAGAGGTTCTGCTGGTGGGCCATCGCACTCTTGATGGCGTTGTTGAGTCGGATGATGCTGTTGCGCCGGTTGTCGTTGAGGTAGCCTTTCTGCCTCATCCACGACGACAGCTTGTAGCGGAGCTTGTTGTAGGTGTCGTTGGTGTCGAGGTTGATCAGGTATTGCTCCATGCCCCCCACGGCGCGGTCGATGGACATGTCGTTGTCGTTGAGAACAACCAGCATGTCGTTGGGCGTGGAGCTCACGTTGTTCAGTCCCTCGAATGCCAGTCCGCCGCTCATGGCCCCGTCGCCAATCACGGCCACCACGTGGCGGTTCGGGTTGCCCGTCTTCTTGGCGGCCACGGCCATGCCCAAAGCGGCCGATATGCTGTTGGAGGCATGGCCGCAGGTGAAGGTGTCGTAGACGCTCTCCTCGGGCGAGGGGAAAGGCCGGATGCCGCCAAACTGCCGGTTGGTGCAGAACGTGTCGCGGCGGCCGGTGAGGATCTTGTGGCCGTAGGCCTGGTGGCCCACGTCCCAGACTATCCTGTCCTCGGGCGTGTTGAAAACATAATGAAGGGCCACGGTGAGTTCCACTACGCCCAAGCTTGAGGCAAAGTGGCCGGGATTGACCGACACCTCGTCTATAATGTCCTGGCGGAGCTCGCGGCAGAGCTCGGGAAGCTGGTCTAAGCTCAGCTTGCGGAGGTCGGCTGGCGAATCTATATTGCTCAACAAACCGTATTTCTTCTTTTCCATTTACAAGGGCAACCGATGATTAAATTGGAATATTCTTTGCAAAGGTACAAAATTTTTGTATCTTTGCAAAAACTAACTGTAAAATCTAAGTAATATATCAATTAAGTATGAATAGACCATCCGTGATCATTGCGGCAATGCTTCTCGCTTCCGCCTCCGTCGTGGCCCAGACTACCCAGGGCGGCATCACTCCCAAAATGTTGCAGCGCATAGAGCAGGCCCAGCAAGGTGGCGCGGCCGACAAGGCCCTCTTCAACGCCATCGCCTCCAACAACATCGACGACCTGGCCAAGAACTTCGCCAACCAGGGACCCGTCAGCACCTACTTCAGCGTGGAGACTCCCAAGCAGTCCATCCACGACCAGCAGAAGTCGGGACGCTGCTGGATGTTCTCCGGGTTCAACGTGCTGCGCGCCAACTTCGCCAAGACCCACGGCGACAGCGTGCGCGTGGAGTTCTCGCAGGCCTACCTCTTCTTCTACGACCAGTTGGAGAAGGCCAACCTGATGCTGCAGGGCGTCGTGGACTGCGCCGGCAAGCCCATGGACGACAAGCTTGTGCAGTTCTTCTTCAAGAATCCCATCAACGATGGCGGCACGTTCTGTGGCGTGGCCGACCTGGTAGAGAAGTACGGCCTCGTGCCCATGGAGGCCCAGCCGGAGACCTTCTCGTCGGACAACACCAGCCGCATGGCGCACATCGTCTCCTCCAAGCTGCGTGAGTTCGGACTGGAGCTGCGTGGCATGGTGAAGGACGGCAAGAGCCGCAAGGCCATCAACGAGCGCAAGACGGAAATGCTCTCCACCATCTACCACATCCTGGCGCTCACCATAGGCGAGCCTGTGAGGAGCTTCAAGTATGCCTTCCGCGACGACAAGGGAAAGGTGGTGATCCCGGAGAGGACCTACACGCCTAAGGAATTCTACGACTTCACGGTGGGGCACCCGCTCAACGGCACCTTCCTCATGGTGATGAACGACCCGCGCAGGCCCTACCACCAGACTTACGAGGTGGAGTATGACCGCCACACTTACGACGGCCACAACTGGAAGTACCTCAACCTGCCGATGGAGGAGATCGCGCAGCTCGCCATAGCCAGCCTCAAGGACGGCCACAAGATGTACAGCTCCTACGATGTGGGCAAGCAGCTCGACCGCAAGCGCGGCTATCTCGACCTCGACAACTACGACTACGGCTCGCTCTTCGGCACAACCTTCGGAATGGACAAGGCCCAGCGCATCGCCACGTTCGACAGTGGCTCCACCCATGCCATGACGCTCACGGCCGTGGACCTCGACGGCGATGGGAAGCCGCTGAAGTGGGAGGTGGAGAACAGCTGGGGACCCAACTATGGCCAAAAGGGCTGCCTCATCATGACCAACCGCTGGTTCAACGAGTATATGTTCCGCTTGGTGGTCAACAAGAAGTACGCCTCGCCCGACATCCTGAGCCAGTATGACCAGAAGCCCACTATGGTGGCTCCCGACGATCCGCTCTTCGTGCCGGAGAATTGATGGGCTGGCGGCTATACTATCAGCACGCCCCTGCAAACGGAAAGCTCTTTCCTTTGCAGGGGCGTGACTGTTTGTGTGCGCTTGGCCTGTTGCAGGGACATTTCAGGTCATAGCTGGGTCTGGAGCGTGAGTCCTACCACGAACCATGCCCTTTCGCTGCAGGGATTGGCTTCCATAGCGGCGAAGACGGGAAGCGAGAACTCGTTGGTGATCTTGATGTCCTTCATGCAGCGCAGCTCCACGAGGTTCACGGCGAAGCCGCTGGTCTCATACATGTTCTCCGACTCGAAGGGGACCACGCCCAACGTGGCG
Source organism: Bacteroidales bacterium (assembly GCA_004558865.1). Taxonomy (GTDB): domain Bacteria; phylum Bacteroidota; class Bacteroidia; order Bacteroidales; family Bacteroidaceae; genus Prevotella. The sequence goes on along the minus strand of SFCY01000023.1, from coordinate 13,530 downwards.
CGCCAGCTCATCTGTGCCCATTCAAAGGGTAGGGTGAACTTCATCCACGACGAGTAGCTGCGCTTGCCCGTCTTGGTGTTGTAGTCCTTGCCTGCGAAGTACGTGTACCAGTCGGCGGTGAGGAATCCCGCGTCGTAGCCAATGTTGCCCTCGAAATTGTGGGAAGTCTCGTGGGCGGAATAGTTGAAGTAATGGGGGTTGGTGTCGAGCCAGTTGTTGTTGATGAGCACGTGCCAACGCTTGAAGTCGTAGCGGAAACAGAAGTCAAGCTCGTTGTTGTCCTTCGAATCGACAATGCCCACTGAGCCAAGGGCCGTGAGCGAGAACCCGCCATAGCTGAGTTGGAGCGTGGGCTGGAGCTGGGCGCTGCCAATCTCCACGCCGCGCCAGACATACTTGCTGACGAAATCCGTGCTGAGGCGGCATTTTATTTTGTTATGGGCTGATGCGCAGAGAGGAAAGGCGCAGCCCAGGGCCAACATGGCCAAGACTTTGCTGTAAGAGTTCATAGCTGGATGACTTTAGGTTGTAAGGCGATGCAAAGTTAACAAGAAAATATGCGATGAGCAAATTTTCGGCCGAAAAAAGACCGTTGCTGTTCTCCGCGTGCAAGCCAACTGTCCATTGCCCCGTACCGGATTTGGGGAAGGCCCCGCGGCATGCCACCAGAGTCGGCCATGGGGACATGCACGGCTATGCCCCCCGTATCCCATGGGAAAGGATTGGGGGGCGTGGGAACACGGCGGCTTTGGCGCAGGCAGCAGGGAGTGGACTGTTGCCAGTTGGGTAGCCGTCACTTCAATCCGGGGCGATCTTTGTCCTGCGACAGGATTCGTGTCATGATTGTCGCGGCGTTGTCGGGAGCCACTGCGTCGCCCAAGCGCCGCCACACCTCTTGGTAGCTTTGGAGCTGGCGGTTGCGGTTGGGCTGGCCGGGGAGTATGGCCTGCAGCTCCCGGTGGATGTTGGCCACAGAGAAGCGGTCGGCCAACAGCTCGGGCACCACTTCCTTGTCGGCGATGAGGTTCACCAAGCTGATGTAGTCGCACTGGATGACATGGTTGAAGCAGAAGCGGATGATGTGGGGCAGCGGCGTCTTGTAGCATACCACCTGCGGCACGCCAAACAGCGCCGTCTCCAATGTGGCCGTCCCGCTCGTGACGAGAGCCGCCGTGGAGTGGGAGAGGAGCGGATAGGTGTCGTTGCTGACGCGGCGGATGGTGCTGCCGCCTTGGCAGCGGCCCAGTATCTTGTCGTAGTAGCTGCTCTCCACTGAGGGCGCACAGGCCAATACCGCTTGGTAGGCGGGTGGGAGAGTCTCCACCACGGCCACCATGGCGGGCAGGTTGTCCTTGATCTCCTGCTTGCGGCTGCCGGCCAAGAGTGCTACGATGGGCTTCTCCGCGTCGAGCTTCCACCTGCGGGCAAATTGGGCGAAGTCCTCCTTGTAGTCCTTGCGGAACTGGCGCACCTCGTCGGCCGTAGGGTTGCCTACGTAGTGGACGGGGTAGTGGTGCTTCTTCTCATAGAAGTCCACCTCGAAAGGAAGGATGCAGAACATCTCGCTCACGTCGCGGCGTATGTTCTTGATGCGCCATTCCTTCCATGCCCATATTTTCGGCGAGATATAGTAGAAGGCCGGAATGCCAGTGTGCTGGCGCAGGAAGTGGGCGATGTTGAGGTTGAAGCCTGCATAGTCGACGAGAATCACCACGTCGGGCTGCCAGTCCACAATGTCGCGCTTCACCATAGCCATGTTGCGGAAGATGACGCGCAGGTGGAGCAATACGGGTACGAAGCCCATATAGGCCATCTCCCGATAGTGGCGCACACGCTCCCCTCCGACGGCCTGCATCAAGTCGCCGCCAATGAAGCGGAACTGCGCCTCGGGGTCTTTCTTCTTCAGTGCAGCCATGAGGCGGCTGGCATGCAGCTCGCCGCTGGCCTCACCAACAATGAGGTAATATTTCATAGTGATGGAGGCTTATGGGGGTGAGGGGTGGATGATGGGTATGTGGGGTTAAAGGTTCCAGCCTTTCACCTTATCGATGAAGTCGTAGGCGGTGACGTCCATCGTTGTCGGTGTGATGGCCACGTAGCCCTCGGCCAAGGCCTGCTGGTCGGTGCCGTCCACGCCAGGCTCGTCGTTGGCATACTCGCCCGTCATCCAATAGTAGTCGTAGCCACGCGGGTGGCGGCATTTCACCACCTCGTTGACCCAGCGGCCATACGTCATGCGGCACACCTTCACCCCCTTGAACTCGCCCGCGTTGGGGAAGTTGACGTTGAGGCACACCCCGCGTGGCAAGCCATTGGCCAGCACCTTTCCCACAATCTCGCGCACGTAGTGGCGGAGCGGCTCCTGCGAGGCCTCCTCGTCGTAGTTGCAGTTGGAGAAAGCCACGCTGGGTATGTATTTCATGCAGCCTTCCATGGCCACTCCCATGGTGCCGGAGTAGTGGGTGTTGACCGTGGAGTTGTCGCCGTGGTTGATGCCGCCCAATATCAGGTCGGGCGTGCGTTGGGGCGTGAGCTGGTCGAGAGCCAACTTCACACAGTCCACGGGCGTGCCGTTGCAGCTCCACACCTCGGTGTCGCCCATGTTGTGGCGGCGTTTCAGCCTTAGGGGGGCAGCGGCCGAGAAGGCGCAGGAAAATCCCGAGCGCGCGGCTTCGGGGGCGCAGACTATCACGTCGGCAAGGTCTTTCACAAAGTCAACCAATGAGCGGATGCCCACGGAGTGGTAGCCGTCGTCGTTGGAAATGAGAATGAGGGGTCGGTTGTTCATAAAAATGTTTATTAATGTTTTCTAACACGCATTGCGGCAAAGCCTCGTATGTCGCTGCAAAAGTACAAAAAAAGGTTTAATTATCTTCTTTCTCGCATAAAATATGTAACTTTGCAGCTAAGATAAAAATGATTAGTGATAATGGGAAAAATCATTGCACTTGCCAATCAGAAGGGCGGCGTGGGCAAAACCACGACCACCATCAACTTGGCAGCATCGCTTGCCACGCTTGAGAAAACCGTCCTGGTGGTCGACGCCGACCCGCAGGCCAACGCTTCAAGCGGACTTGGCGTGGACATCCAGCAGGTGGACTGCTCGCTCTACGAATGCCTGATTGACCATGCCGACGTGCGCGACGCCGTCTACACCACCGACATCGAGGGACTGGACATCATTCCCAGCCACATCGACCTGGTGGGAGCCGAGTTTGAATTGCTCAACGTCGAAAACCGCGAGAAGGTGGTAAGCCAGCTCTTGCAGCCCATCCGCGACGAATACGACTATATCCTCATCGACTGCTCGCCCTCGTTGGGACTCATCACCGTGAACGCCCTGACGGCCGCCGACTCGGTCATCATCCCTGTGCAGTGCGAGTATTTTGCCTTGGAGGGAATCAGCAAGCTGCTCAACACCATCAAGATCATCAAGAGCCGCCTCAATCCCAAGTTGGAGATAGAGGGCTTCCTGCTCACGATGTACGACTCGCGCCTGCGTCTGGCCAATCAAATCTACGACGAGGTGAAGCGCCATTTCCAGGAACTCGTCTTCAAGACGGTCATCCAGCGCAATGTGAAACTCTCAGAGAGTCCGAGCCACGGATTGCCCGTCATCCTCTACGACGCCGACTCTACTGGCGCGAAGAACCATCTGGCCCTGGCCCGCGAGATTATCAGCAAGAACAGTTGACCCATTAAACGACACGATTGTGGCAGTACATAAGAAATTCAATGCATTAGGACGCGGCCTCGACGCACTCATCTCCACCGAGGCGGTGAGAACCAGCGGATCGTCGACCATCAACGAGATTGCCCTCGACCAGATAGAGCCCAATCCCAACCAGCCGCGCCACGACTTCGATGAGGAAAGCCTGCAGGAACTGGCGGGAAGCATCCGCGAGATTGGCATCATCCAGCCCATCACCCTCAGGCAGGTCGCGGAGAACCGCTTCCAGATCATCGCCGGCGAGCGACGCTGGCGCGCCTCGCAGTTGGCTGGGCTGAAGACCATACCGGCCTACATACGCACCATCAAGGATGAGAGCGTGATGGAGATGGCTCTCGTGGAGAACATCCAGCGCGAGGACCTCAACCCCATCGAGATCGCACTGGCCTACGAGCATCTGCTTGAGACTCCCGGCATGACGCAGGAGAAGGTGAGCGAGAGGGTGGGGAAGAGCCGCGTGGCCATCACCAACTACCTGCGCTTGCTCAAGCTTCCCGCACAGGTGCAGATGGCCTTGCAGAAAAAGGAAATCGACATGGGGCACGCTCGCGCCCTGTTGGGACTCGACGACCCGCACCTGCAGCTCAAGCTCTTCAACGAGATTGTGAAGAACCAGTACTCCGTGCGCAAGGTGGAGGAAATGGTGAAGCTGCTCAACAACGGCGACGACATCCAGTCGGGCAAGCGCAAGATCCAGGCCCGCAGCCAGCTCTCGGAGGAGATGACGCAGATGCGCAAGCGTTTGGGCGGCTACTTCAAGGCCAAGGTGCTCGTGTCGTGCTCGCCCAAGGGAAAGGGCAAGATTTCCATTCCCTTCGAGAACGAGGAGGACATGAAGCGCATTGTGGCCATCATGGACCAGTTGGGCAAGAACGACTGACCTGCTGACCTTATATATATAATAGGTATAGACAATAACGAACAAACGCGATAGTGAGGCATTTTGGTAGCAGGCACATTCTCTCGTTGCCCCTTTTGGCCCTCCTGATGTGGCTCTTGCCCATGGCGGCCCAGGCCCAGGCCAGCGACAGTCTTTCTGTCGGCCGCATGGATACGGTGGTGAAGCTGAATCCGGCCTTGTTGCCCGACAGCGTCGCTATGCGCCACAAGCGCAATTGGAAGACGTGGCGGCCCAGTCCCAAGCGTGCCTTGTGGCTCGCGCTGGTGCTGCCCGGAGCCGGGCAAATCTACAACCGCAAGTACTGGAAGCTGCCCATCATCTACGGTGGGTTCGTGGGCTGCGTCTATGCCATGCGCTGGAACAACCAGATGTATCACGACTACAGCCAGGCCTACCTCGACATCATGGACGACGACCCGACTACGCAGAGCTACAACATGTTTCTCCACTTGGGCACGCAAATCACCAACGAGAACCTGTCGCGCTATCAGGACATCTTCCGCAAGCGCAAGGACCGCTACCGCCGCTGGCGCGACCTGAGCTTCTTCTGCATGATAGGCGTCTATGCGCTGTCGGTGGTCGATGCCTACGTAGACGCGTCGCTCTCGGAGTTTGACATCTCCAACGACCTGAGCATGAGAGTCGCCCCCACGGTGATGGACACAGGCGGAGCCATGGGGCAGTCGGTCTCTCCCTTCAAGAACAAAGGTGTGGGCGTGCAGTGCAGCCTCACTTTCTGAACGAATAAGAATAGAACAACAAACAGCAAATGAAGAAATATTATATAGCCCTCTTTTCGCTTTTCTTTCTTGGCACCAGCACGATGAGCGCGCAGGTGAACAACGACGACGACGGAGGCGATGAGACTGAGGTGACAGTGACCAACCAGCAGGGGCAGGAAGAGCAGATAGAGCTTCCCGAGGCCATGACCTACGAGCTTGACAGCCTGCTCTATCTTTACAATTCCAAGACCTATCTGCGTCTCGACAGCACCTGCGACTTCCCCGATGTGAATCCGCAGTACTCCAAGGAGGAGATTATCGCGCGGCTGAAGATGCTGCCCACGGCCATAGAGATGCCCTACAACGATGTGGTGCAGAAGATGATCGACCGCTACAGCGGCCACCTGCGCCATTCCGTTGCCTACATGTTGGGCGCGCAGAACTTCTATATGCCCATCTTCGAGGAGGCTCTTGAGAGCTACGGGCTGCCGCTTGAGCTGAAATACCTCCCCGTCATCGAGTCGGCCCTCAATCCGCGGGCCGTGTCGCGCGTGGGGGCAACCGGCCTGTGGCAGTTTATGATCACCACGGGCAAGCACTACGGCCTGACGGTCAACTCGCTGGTCGACGAGCGCCGCGATCCGCTGAAAAGCTCCTACGCCGCCGCCCAGTATCTGAGCGACCTCTACAAGATATTCAACGACTGGAACTTGGTCATCGCCGCCTACAACTGCGGCCCCGACAAGGTGAACCGCGCCATACACCGCGCCGGAGGAGTGAGCGACTACTGGCAGATCTACCCCTACCTGCCCGCCGAGACGCAAGGCTACGTGCCGGCCTTCATTGCCGCCAACTACATCATGAACTACTACTGCGACCACAACATCTGCCCCATGCTCTCGCAGCTGCCGGCCAAGACCGACACCGTCATGGTCGACCGCGACGTACACTTTGAGCAGGTGGCCGGCGTGTTGGGCATTCCCGTGGACCAGCTGAAGGAACTCAACCCGCAATACCGCCGCAACGTTGTCAACGGCAACCACAGCCCCATGCCCATCCGGCTCCCCGTGGCCTACATCAGCAAGTTCATCGACAATGAGGACTCCATCTTCGCCTACAATGCCGACGAGCTGCTGAAGAAGCGCGACGAGGTGGATGTCAACGACAACGTGCCGACAGCCCAGCGTGTGCGCAGCCACTACAGCCAGGGCAAGAAGAGCGGCTCGCGCCACAAGTCGCGCAGCAGCAGTTCCAAGCGCAGCAAGGAGAGCCGAAAGAGCCGAAAGGGCAAGAAGGCCGCCTCGAAGAGTGTGACCGTGAAGAGCGGCGACACGCTGTCGGAGATTGCCGAGCGACACCACACAACCGTGAAGAAGCTCAAGAAGCTCAACGGCATCAACGGCAGCAGCATACGCGCAGGAAAGAAAATTAAAGTGAAGTAATCGCCCTATGGAAGACATCGACCTGAAGAACAAAGAGCGCGAGGCCGCCGACAATGAGATGATAGAGAAGGCATTCCAGCACCTGCTCGATACCTACTTGGCCTCCCGCCACCGCAAGAAGGTGGACATCATCATCAAAGCCTTCAACTTCGCCCGCCAAGCCCACAAGGGAGTCAGACGACTGTCGGGAGAACCCTACATCATGCACCCCATCGCCGTGGCACAGATTGCCAGCGAGGAGATGGGACTCGGCTCCACGTCGATCTGCGCCGCCCTGCTCCATGATGTGGTGGAGGACACCGACTACACCGTGGAGGATATCGAGAACATCTTCGGCAAGAAGATTGCGGGCATCGTCGACGGACTGACCAAAATCTCAGGCGGCATCTTTGGCGACAAGGCTTCCACCCAGGCAGAAAACTTCAAGAAGCTGCTGCTCACCATGAGCGACGACATCCGCGTCATTCTCATCAAGATTTGCGACCGGCTCCACAACATGCGCACGCTGGCCTCGCAGCCCGCCAACAAGCAGTACAAGATAGCCGGCGAGACGCTCTACATCTACGCACCACTGGCCAACCGGTTGGGACTGAACAAAATCAAGACCGAACTGGAGGATTTGAGCTTCAAGTTTGAGCATCCCGAGGAATACGAGAAAATCAAGCAGAAGCTGGCCTTCACGGAGAATGACCGTACCCGCCTGTTTGAGGATTTCACCGCACCCATCCGCGAGGCACTGACCAAGATGGGCCTGAAATACACCATCAAGGCGAGGGTGAAGACTCCGTACTCCATCTGGCAGAAAATGCAGAACAAGCATGTCACCTTTGAGGAAATCTACGATATATTGGCCGTGCGCATCATCTTCACGCCACTTGACCGCGAGGATGAAGTCAACGAGTGCTTCCAAATCTATGTCTCACTCAACAAAATCTACAAGAGCCATCCCGACCGCCTGCGCGACTGGGTGAACCACCCGAAGGCCAACGGCTATCAGGCGCTCCACGTCACGCTCATGTCGAAGACGGGACAGTGGATAGAGGTGCAGATCCGCTCCGACAGAATGGACGAGATTGCCGAGCAGGGATTCGCCGCCCACTGGAAATACAAGGAACACAATCCGCAGGCCGACGACGACAGCGAGCTCAACGACTGGCTGCGAACCATCAAGGAGATTCTCGACGACCCGCAGCCCGACGCCATGGACTTCCTCGACACCATCAAGCTCAACCTCTTTGCCAGCGAGATTTTCGTCTTCACCCCGAAAGGCGAGATCAAGACGATGCCCGCCGACTGCACGGCCCTCGACTTCGCGTTCACCATCCACACGTTCTTGGGCTCCCACTGCATCGGGGCCAAGGTGAACCACAAGCTCGTGCCCATGAGCCACAAGCTCAAGAGTGGCGACCAAGTGGAGATCCTCACCTCCAAGTCGCAGCATCCCAAGCCTGAATGGATCAACTTCGTGAGCACCGCCAAGGCCAAGGGCAAGATCCAAGCCATCCTGCGCCGCGACAGCAAGGAGGTGCAGCGCAAGGGTGAGGACGTGCTGAGGCAGTGGCTCCAGACCCGCGGGCTGACTCCCGCCACGAGCATCATCGACAAGCTCTGCGCCTTCCACGACATCAGCCGCCCCGAGGACTTCTTCCAGGCCCTCGGAGAGCGTTCCATCATTCTCGGCGACAAGGACTTCGACGAGCTGACGGGCAAGAAGAAATCGAATGGCGGTGGGGGATGGCGCAAGTTTGTGCCTTTCCTCAAGTCGAAGGACAAAGTGGAGCAGAAGCCCCAGCTGCTTGTCGTGGGCAAGGAGTTCAACCGCAAGATACCCTGCGTCATCACCGAGGACACCATCGGCATGTACATCTTCCCCGACTGCTGCCACCCAATACCCGGCGACGACATCCTGGGCTTCATCAACAGCAAGAACCAGGTGGAGATTCACAAGCGGCAGTGCTCCGTGGCAACGAAGTTCAAGTCGAGCTTTGGCAACCGCATCCTGGATGCCAAGTGGGACATGCACAAGCGTCTCTTCTTCGATGCCGTCATAGAGATTCGCGGCATCGACCGCAAGGGCATGCTCTTTGATGTGTCGCGGGTGCTGACCAAGGATTTGGATGTCAACATCCACAAGGTCACCATCAGCGCCGACCAAGGCATCTTCGCAGGCACAATAGAGGTGAAGGTGCACGATCGCGACGAGGTGAGACTTGTGATGAGCCGACTAAAGGAAGTGGAGGACTTGAAGGAGGTCTCCCAAATCCTGTAGACTCATCATTGTTGATACGCATTCATCCGCCTGCACCTAATGGCGTGCGGCCCATTGCAGGGGCGCGCCTTGCTCCAAAGACCCTCCCCAAAAGGGAGGGGAACCCCAATCATCCTTCTTTGGAACCGCGTGCATCCAACTGCATGTTCACATAACATGCGTTCGCTTGCAGGGGCCTTGCCTTGCGCCGACCCTAAAACAATGTTCGACCGATTATTCAACCATCGGCAACGATATTGTCGTATTATATTGTTATCTTATGCGTTAATTAATTTTAATATTCAACCATCATTAAAGCATTTTTATTAATTTTGCAACATAGAGCGAATAATAGTTGAAGAGTCTCGTAGGTTTTCTTGTACATAACGAAGTGATGAGAGATAAAGAGTCTCTTTTGATTTGCTTGTCAAGATACAACATGAAGACAATTTAAGAAGTATACTTTATAGTAATTAAGTCCAATAGTTTATGAAACTAAATTTACGCTTATTAGCTCTGTCCCTCTTGGCCTGCACAGCCATAGGCAGCATGGCGCAGGCTCCTCAATCGGGGACTTACAAGATTAAATCCGCTGTAGGGGGGGGTAAATCTTACGTACGAATAACCAGTAAGTACTATGCCAAGCCAAATGCCTCCGAAAGCGAGGCTTCTGAGATTGGTGTAGGCATTGGTTACAAGAACGACGGTGGCTACCGTGTGTTCTCCCTCTCGGGCAAGAACCCTAATGATGGCTCAACCATCGAAGTCTACGATTATGTAGACAAAGCCTATAACATAGTATCTTCTTTCGCACAAGGCGAGATCAGCAAGAAACTTGCCACTAAGCTGGGCTCACTGATTCAGTCAGAAGATGAAAGACAGCAGATACTCTCAGCCATCAATGCCATGGCTGACTCCATCTGCAAAATCTATACTGACGACTATGCCTACATGACGCTTATTCCCGAAGCTCACTATGGCAACAAATGGATGGTGCGTGCCAAGGCTACGGTGCCCGCCATTCCCTACACCATTCAGGCTGTGGGTAACTACATCGTGACCGGTGCAGAGGTAAACAAAGGGCACAAATGCACCGACGTGTGGGACTGGGCCAAGCAGCATGTGCTGAAGTATCTCGATGTGCATCAGACCGACTCGCGGCTGAAGCAGATGGTGCAGAAATACCTCGACCAGGTAACTCCCGGCACCACTTATTATCTTGTCTACGACAAGGATGACCAATCTTTCGGCTACTCCACCGATGCGAAAGCCGACAACGGACTGTGGACCATGGAGGAAGTCAGCACTACTGCCGACGGACTGCAGCCGGGCGTGAAAAACATCAAGAACAACAGCACCGGTTATTACGTCAACGTCACAGGCAAGTATGACGCTGAACCTAACCTGACGCTTGGTGACATTCAGGGCAGCGACGTGAATAAGAAGAATGCTGCCATCACGCTCGACTTCGGACGCTTCAGCCGCACCAACGACAATCTCTACCGCATCACCGAGCTTTCCAACCAAGGACAGGACATCGTGGGCTATCTGTCAAAGGGCATGGACAAGACCTTTGAAGTGCTCGATAAGAAACTGAAGGAAAAGAATGTCTATAAATTTGTAGCTGACTTTGCCAACAATAAGCTGAAGAGCAGGAGCATCACCGACACCATCACCCCTGAGAACGTAAGTGCAGACGTGAAGACTGCTATCGACCTCTGTGCCGACCACTATGCCTATATGAAGCTGATTGACAACGGCGACGGCTCGGTATCGCTGCGTGTGGACATGCCACAAGTGCCGGCTCTGCTCGACTTGGCAGTGCAGATACTCAAAAATGACCAGAAAGCTACCTTCGAAGACTTTGCCAAAAATCAGATTTCACAGTACTTCGCAAGCAGTCAGACTACGGAGTCGCTGAAGAACCTCTGGAATCAGAACAAGGACAAGTGGCACTTCGGACACAACTATTATCTCTCTGCCGAATCTTCTTACAAGACTTTTGAGTTCACTGAAGACGCGTCAGACGCTGCTGCCAAATGGATACTCGCTGAGGTGAACCCGACCAGCAACACCAATCCTTACAAAGGCTACTACCGCATCAAGAATGTAGGCGGATACAACGACCAGCAGTACATCGACGTGCGCGGCCGCATCACTGCCGACGTCTCGGCAACCAACGACAGCAAACTGACCAAGCCCGGAACCGTGCTCTACGTGAACCTCGATGCCAACGGCAAAGCCATCAGTTCACCTTATGAAGCAGGTCAGACTGTCAAGGCCTATGAGCTGCTCAATCTGCGCAGCCAGGGCATCGACGTGATGAACGGATGCGAGGCTACAACAGGTGAGTTGAGTTCTATCTTTAGTTTGAACCTTGATGATATTCCAAGCTCCATTCGCAGTGCATACAATGGCTACATCGGTTTCGGACGTTATATGCTCACTCTCGGTGCGGGCTTTGCCGACACACATATTAGGAACTATGTCCCCAGTATTGCCGATCAGCCTAAGTTCGATGCTTTGATGGAAGACTTCAACACTAACTATCTTCCCAACCTGAAGTTCCAGGTCTACTTGATTCCTGTAGACGGAAAGAAGGATACCTATCTCGTTCGTTCGATGGTTCCCTCGCTGAAGCCTATCGTAGACTTCTACAAGAGCAACAAGATCGACATGGACAAGATCGTGGTGCCGGCTGTGAGAACCTTCCTCTCTACCTACGCAGGCCTGACCAGCTTGGTTGGCTTCTCGGGCGAGAAGTTCACAGAAGACGATGATAAGACCATCAACTCTTGGTACAACACCGATGGCGGTGAGTGGCACGTAAAGAACTGCTGCGAGAAGGATGACAACGGTAACCTCATCCAGGATAAAGATGGCAACTACACCCTCTCTTACTCCACCATCCTCGGCAGCGAGCAAATCATGTTTGACTGGCTCAAGCTTCAGATGGTGAAGGCACTCAATGCCACAGGACGCGACAACACCATCGGCGGCTATGTCAACATGATACACTACAACACTCCTTACTATCTCATCGAGGGCGACAACCACGACGCACAGGGAAACCGCGGCTATACGGGCAATGCAGAGCTGGGCTTCGCCAACGACGGACTGAATGCCGGCACGGCACCTAGTGGTTCTGGCTCTATTGCTGACGACCTGTCCAGTGCCAAGGACCATGCTTACTGGACGCTGGAGCCCGTGGACGAGACCAACTACTTCACCGTGAAGCCTAACTCGCACGCAGGAAAGAACGGCAAGTATTATTCTTCCACCTATCTCGACTTCCCGTTCGAGGTGAAGGGCAGCAACGTGAGTGCGGTATATATTGTCGACTCTGAGACGGGCGTAAAGCCCAAAGACGGCAACCAGTATGTGTGCTTCAATAAGGTTTCCGGCAACATCATTCCTGCCGCCACACCTGCCATCATCGAATTCAATGCCTCCACGGTCGACAACACGTTGGCTTTGCAGCCGGTAGTGAGCGATGCGCGTGCCGAGAAGGATCAGCTTGTGCAGGGCACCTTCCTCGGTGGACGCCATAGAGTGGAAAACAGCGAAGGAGGCATCCTCAGCCAGCTCAAAAATACCAACTTGGGCGACAAATGGGGTGTGGACACCAATGAGAAGGACCTCTATCTCTTCGGTTACAACACGAAGGACGCTAACAATCCTTACGGCTTCTATCTCTACAGTGCATGGAGCACCGCAAACGATAAGCAGACGGTGATTCCGGCCAACAAGCCGTTCCTGATTCAGAGTGAGAATGCTTCAGGAGCCAAGGTTTACGTGCTGTTCGGCGATGGCACTACAACCGCTCTTGACAACGTCTTCTCTGACGATGCCCAGATTCCCGCTGATGCTCCCCGCTACAATGTGGCCGGACAGCGTGTGGATAAGGACTACAAAGGCGTGGTCATCGTGAAAGGTAAAAAGTATATCCAAAAATAACAGGAGGGAAAACAATGAAAGAATATATAAAGCCCAACACGACGGTTGTCAACCCACATCTCGTCGGCAGCATCCTCGAAGGTGAAACTATCGCCGGACAGTCGAATAACCCCGTAGGTAAACCGGAAAATCCTGGTGAGGTCGAATGGAGTGCCAAAAAGCAAGGCTTCTTAGACGATGGAGCCGATGAAGGATGGGCAAAGGACCATAATCCTTGGGACAACTAAATAAAGTTTAAGGTGTCATGTCATAGAACTGTCAAGTATTTGACATGACACCTTTTTATAATCAATCATACGAAAGAATGAATAAAATATACGCAATATTGTTTCTGTCGCTCTTCGCCTCGCTTTCCGCTTCCGCTCAACTCATTGGCAATGGCTACTACCGCATAAAGAACAAAGCTACCGGGAAGTATGCCACGCTCGCTTCTAACGAGATGAGCTACCAGAAGGTAGTGGATGGAATCGGGGGTAAAAATTTACTTGATGATACAAACTTAAACTTAATTTTGTTTGGTACCAGTACCG
>SFCY01000022.1 GCA_004558865.1 Bacteroidales bacterium | reverse complement strand
AATATGCAAATGAATGACACCCTCGGAGGCTGGGACTTCTTTGACGACCGTCACAAAAAGGACTTTCCTCTGCCTGAGCCGCGCTTCATTGACCGTGGAAAGGTAACAAAAGAGGTGTTCAGCAATCCACAGACCAAGATACTTGAACTCAACTCAAAGTCGGGTGTCTATCCGCTATACCTTGCCTACAGTGTGTTCCAAGAACAGAGTAAGCCTGTTAAGAACATGTTTGGTGAGCCAATGCCACTCTCCGACTATGGCAAACGAAAAGTATGGGACTGTGTAGTACAGGAAAATATCTATGTGGTCTGTAAGACCCCGATGGCTGAAAAGATTACCCGTCGCGTATTGGCTGGCTACAACAAAAAGTTGAAGCTGAACACCGTTTATATTGATGACATCATATCACGGATGAAAGACAAGAAGCTTTCACCTACACTAATAGAAGAACTTACATTGCCCAAGACATACGGAAACCGACAAAAGAAGAAACCCATGAAGTTCAACGCTATAGTAAGCAATCCTCCCTACATGATAAAGGATGGTGGAGCGGGAGCCAGTGCCACTCCTGTTTACAATCATTTTGTTGACTGTGCCAAGAAACTCAGCCCCGGCTACATATCCATCATCATGCCGGCAAAATGGTATAATGACGGCAAGGGACTTGCAAAATTCCGCACAGATATGCTCACTGACAGACACATTGAGAAGCTTGTCGACTTTGTCGACGAGCACGTCTGCTTCCCTGGTGTCGACGTGGCTGGGGGAGTGTGCTATTTCCTTTGGGACAAAAACCATGATGGCGACTGCCAATATTCCAACATCTTCAAGGGGCAGCGGCTAACTATTAATCGTAACCTTGCTAAAGGTGAAAGATTTATCAGATATGTGCAAGCAATTGATATGCTTGATAAAGTAAAAGCTGAAAAGTATTATAGTTCTATAGTAAGTTCCCGTAAGCCTTTTGGCTTAGCCACAGATGTCACTCCACTTGCAACCGGCGACATCACATTGGAGACAAGCCAGGGCAAAGGACCATACGAATCTAAGCTCATTACCGTTGGAAAAGAGATGATATACAAGTGGAAGGTTTGTATTTCTTACCTTACAGCCGAGCACGCCGGGCAAACAGACAGTGAAGGCAGAAAGAAGATAATATCCTCTCTCCACATCCTTGAGCCGGGTGAGATCTGCACCGAGACCTATCTTGTTGTCGACGCTTTCGACACGGAAGAGGAGGCACAGGCGTTGAGGAAATACCTCAGCACCCGTTTCGCACGTTTCCTCGTCAGCCTGCTTGCGGCCACTCAGCACCTCTCCAAGGACAAGTTCAGCTATGTTCCCGTGCAAGACTTTGCGTCGAACGACGATATCGACTGGCGGCAGCAAGTAAATGCCATCGACCGCCAACTATATCAGAAATATGGTTTTGATGACAACGACGTGCAATTCATAGAGCAAACCATAAAACCAATGGAATAACTCTGATATGCATAAGGCGGGTTCTGACCTGCTTTGTTCATAAACATTTAGCTCTGTTGGTTTAAAATCGAATCATTAAGAATTGACCACGAATTTTTCACAAATAATTTGTTTATGAAAAATTTGTGGTCAATTTATGGAAATTCTTGTAAGAAAACACGGCCCCTGCAATTGTATGCTCGCGGCAATCACTCCTTGTTTTGTCTCGCAAAGGCGCAAAGGCCGCAAAGGCCACACCCGCTTGCAGGGGCCGTGCCTTGCGCCGGCCCTAAAACCATGTTCAGACCGCCATGTCTATCCAACTTGTGTGACGGCTGTCACACAGTTGTGTGTCAGTTGTCACACAATTGTGTGCCGGCTGTCCTATTGTTGTGTGACAGCTGACACACAAGTTGGACAAACGATGTGAAGGCGATGGGAGACGATCACTCCACTTCCACCTCGTCGAGGAAGAACCATGCGGGATAGCCCACGCCGTAGTGCCACGAGGGGCAGAGGCCGATGGTCTTGACCACCACGCGGACGTATCGCGCGCTGACGGGCTGCGGAGCGGTCACTGTGCCCTTGACAAACTTCACCCGGTTGTCCCTGTCCTCGGGGAACTCGTGCGTACCCAAGAGCCTGTAGTTCTTGTTGTCGGTCGAATAGTAGTAGGTCACGCTCTTTGGGAGCAGCACCCAAGCGCCCAGTTGGTGGAGGAAGTCGGTGGAGATGGTGGAGAAAGTCTTCTCTCCGCCCATGTCCAGTGTGAAGTCGGCGTCCTCGCCTTCCCATCCCACCCAACTCTCCACGTAGGTTGTGCCGCCATAGAGTCCGTCGGTGAGGGCCTTGTCGGCGATGGGACGGTAGCGCTGTGCGGGCGGGGTGCTCCATGCCACGGTGGCTCCCGCGGCCTTGTTGGTGTTGGCTCTTGGCATGTAGCGTTGGCGGTAGAGGGCGCAGTAGTCGTCCACCTGGTTGTTGCGCTCGTTGAGCAGCCTCACTCCGTAGCGGTCGGCGCGAGCCTGGAAGGTCTGCAGCAGCTGGCCGATGCTGTCGGCGTCGAGTCCCGTCTTCGTGCGCGCTATCTCCAGTTGGCTGTATTGCAGGGGCAGGCGCGCTATCTGCACTCGGCGGAGCCTGGCCGTGTCGTTGGCCACGAGCTGTTCGGCACGATCGAAGAGCTGGTTGTAGGCCTTCACGCATGCATCGTTGAGCATTCCGTTCTTGTGGCTGATGGGCGAGTCGTAGATCCACAGCGGCACGCGCGAGCCGAGCAGGGCGCCCTGTTGTAGCTTCAGATACTGGTAGAGTTCGGGAGCCGCCTTGCCGTAGTAGCCTTTGAGGAAGACCTGCGTCAGCGAGTCGGTGTCGGCGTTGGGATTCCACATCAGCTTGCCTATCATGTAGGCGCGCAGCTCGGCGAAGTCGGTGCCCAACTGTCCGTTCACCTGCTCGAATACCATCCTCGCGTGGTTGCGCCTGAAGAGCTGGAGGTTGGGCTGCAGGATATGGAAGTTGGGGAATGGGGCGACCATGTTGTCGAAGTTGATGCCATAGTCCCACACGAAGATGTTGTCGGATATTCGGCCCCATCCCTCGATGGCCCTCACGAAGTCCTTGCCCGAGTCGTTGTCGGTGAGCGGCACCTCGCGCTTGCAGTCTATGTCGCAGAGCATGATGTTCACGTTGGGCAGCGGCCTTGCGTGTCTGGGCGGCTGCATGCTGTAGAGATAGGCCAGTGTGGAGAACTGCTTGTCGGGGAAGCGGCGCGCCAGTTTGTTGACAAATCGGATGAGGTTGCCCGAGGGCGATCCCTCGATGCTGTCCACCTGCCTGCACTGCGGGCACTGGCAGTATGTGTTGTTGCCGTCGTTCTGGCTCACGCTCATCATCGTGCGCTGCGGGTTGGCCTTGAAGATGGAGTCTATCTGCCGGCAAGCCGCCTCGAAGACCTCTGGGTTGGTGAGGCACCACTGGCTGTGGTCGCCTGGGCGGCGCTGCCCGTTGAGGAAGGAGTACCACTCGGGATGGGCCTTGCCGTAGCGCGAGGCCGGCAGCAGACGGTTGAAGGTGTGCACCCACAGGTCGCCGGCAAACACCTCCTCGTGGGTGTTGAGGCGGTACCAGTCGATGTAGTCGGCATCCTGCGAGCCGTAGCTTTGGGTCTGGCGGAAGCCGAACGCCGGATGGTCTACGGTGTGGATGGCGGGCAGCGCGAGAGTCTGGAGGCTTGGGCACGACCATGTGAAGGCCGCCCAGTAGTTTACGCCGAGATACTGTTCGAGCAGAGTGGCCACACCGTAGACCACGCCCCGGTCGCTGCCCGACTGTATGGTGAGCATCTGCGGCGTGCAGTCTATGCGGAAGCCGCCTGCGGGCAGGTCCTTGGCGTCGGTCAGCAGCCTCACGGTCTGGCCTTTGCCTGCGCCTCGGACCTGTGCGGAGATGGGCAGCCGCGTGCCGGAGATGCGGTAAACGAACTTGTTCAACAGCCCGGCGGCGCGCCGGGCCAGGCTGTCGCCCGGCTGGCAGACGATGGTGGCCGTGGGCTTACGCTTGACCACAAGGGTCATCTGCCCCATGGCCGGCAGGGTCAGGGCGAGGCAACAAAGGATGGTGATGCTTCTCAGAAATGGTTTCATATCAGTGGATGGTTGTTAGTCGACATTGTCAAGGATTTGTTACAGTCCATGCAAAAGTACACATTATTTCCCATACTCCCAATTCCAGCGCAGGGTTTTCGTGTTGACTCGCGGAAATGTGTTGTCTCGCAAAGGCGCAAAGACCGAAAGTGCCACACCTGGCTGCATGTTGCCGTGCGGGAGATTCGCTGCCCGGGAGGTCCGCTGCCCTCAGCGGACACAGTAAGTCTTGTAGGTTTTGTAAGTTTTTAGGTATTGTAGGGGCTGCGCTACCCTTTTTTCAAGGGTATTGCTGTTTTTTGTCAGCATATAACCCCATATTCAACCGAACAAGTTGGATATCTTTTGTTTTGCAGTACGTTTCGCTGAATAGTTGCGAGCCTCTCCCCCTCTACGTTAAAAAATCTCAAAATACACTTTTATAAGATGTACATGCCAAATAATTAGTTACTTTTGCCGCAAATAAAAGAACACGTGTCAGACTATGCAAGAGAATTTAGTGATAGTAGAGAGCCCCGCCAAGGCAAAGACCATAGAGAAGTTCTTGGGGAAAGACTACAAGGTGATGTCGTCTTACGGCCATATCCGTGACCTGAAAAAGAAGGCTTTGAGCATCGACCCCAAGACCTTGGAACCTACTTACGAGATACCAGAAGAGAAACGCAAGGTGGTGGGCGAGCTGAAGAAGGCCGCCAAGGAAGCCAAGAAGATATGGCTCGCATCCGATGAGGACCGCGAGGGAGAGGCCATCAGCTGGCACCTGTGCGAGGTGTTGGGGCTGGACGAGGCCAAGACGAGCCGTATCGTGTTCCATGAAATCACCAAGCCCGCCATCCTGCAGGCCATAGAGCATCCGCGCCATCTCGACATGAACCTTGTCAACGCGCAGCAGGCGCGCCGCGTGCTCGACCGTTTGGTCGGCTTCAAGCTCTCGCCCGTGCTCTGGCGCAAGGTGAAGCCAGCCCTCTCGGCTGGTCGCGTGCAAAGTGTCGCCGTGAGGCTCATCGTTGACCGCGAGCGCGAGATCCAAGCGTTCAAGTCGGAACCTTTCTATCGCATCAACGCCACTTTCGGACTGACCAACCCCGACGGCTCGCAGAGCGAGGTGAAGGCCGAACTCGACAAGCGGTTCAAGACGCTCGACGAGGCCCGCGACTTCCTTGAGAAGTGCAAAACGGCCGATTTCACCGTCGGCGCCATCAGCAAGAAACCCCTCAAACGCACTCCCGCGCCCCCATTCACCACGTCGACCCTGCAGCAGGACGCCGCCAGAAAGCTCGGTTTCACCGTGTCGCAGACCATGATGGTGGCGCAGCACCTATACGAGAATGGACGCATCACCTACATGCGTACCGACTCGGTCAACCTCTCCTCGCTGGCCATCAACACCAGTAAGGAGGTCGTCACCAAACTCTATGGCGAGGAGAACAGCCACCCGCGCAACTTCCATACCCACTCCAAGGGTGCGCAGGAAGCCCACGAGGCCATCCGCCCCACGGCCATGTCGGCCACGGAGATTGAGGGCACGATGCAGGAACGCCGGCTCTACAACCTCATCTGGAAGCGCACCGCCGCCTCGCAGATGGCCGACGCCGAGATAGAGAAGACCACCGTGACCATCAACATGGACAACTCGGAGGAAAAGTTCGTCGCCAATGGTGAGGTGGTGACCTTTGAGGGATTCCTCAAGGTGTATCGCGAGAGCAGCGACGATGACGACAACGGCGGAGAGGAGGGCTCGCTCCGACTGCCCGCCATGAATGACGGCGACAAACTGACACGACGCGAGATAAGCTCCACCGAACGCTTCTCGCAGGGACCCGCCCGATACACCGAGGCCAGCCTGGTGCACAAGCTGGAGGAACTCGGCATCGGCCGACCCTCCACCTACGCCCCCACCATCAGCACCATACAGCAGCGCGAGTATGTGGTGAAGGGCAACAAGACGGGTGAGGAACGCAAGTATACCGTCGATACGCTGAAAGGCAACATCATCACGACCAAGACCAAGACGGAGACTGTGGGCTCGGAAAAGGGAAAGCTCGTGCCCACCGACATCGGTGTGGTGGTGAACGACTTCCTGATGACCAACTTCCCCGAAATCATGGACTACAACTTCACGGCCAAGGTGGAGGGCGAGTTTGACCAGATTGCCGAAGGCAAGGAGGAATGGAAGGACATGATGAGGGGCTTCGACCGTAAGTTTGAGCCCGCCGTGAAAGAGGTGCTTGAGAAGCGCGAGGAACACAAGGTGGGCGAGCGGGAGCTGGGCACAGACCCTGCCGACGGCAAGCCCGTGATTGTGAAGATAGGCCGCTTCGGGCCGGTGGTGCAGATTGGCCGGGCATCCGACACGGAGAAGCCCCGCTTCGCCCAGGTGCCCAAGGACAAGAGCATAGAGACCATCACCTTGGACGAGGCCTTGGAGCTGTTCAAGCTGCCGCGCCTGGTGGGCGACTATCAGGGCAAACCTGTGGAGATAGGCTCGGGCAGGTTTGGGCCTTACGTGAAATACGACGGTAAGTACGCCTCGCTGCCCAAGGGAGCCGACCCGATGAGCGTCACGCTTGAAGAGTCGGTGGAACTCATACGCCAAAAGGAGGAGCAGGAAGCCAAGCGCCATCTGAAGAGCTTCGGCCAAGACCCCAAGATGGAGGTGCTCAACGGCCGCTACGGACCCTACATCAGCTATGATGGGAAAAACTACCGCATACCCAAGAACCTGCATCCGCAGGCCGCCGAGCTCTCCTACGACCAATGCAAGGAGATAGTGGAGAACGCTCCCGAGCCAAAACCCAAAAGAGGGAAAAAATGATAGTGTGGCCAGGAGCGGCCCCACCAACTTCTCCCTACACCCCTACATTACCTACTCCCTCTACACCAACCGATGAACCGCATCATCATTATAGGATATATGGGCGCAGGAAAGACCACCGTCGGACGTGCGCTGTCTAAAGCCATAGGTGTGCCATTCTACGACCTCGACTGGTACATCGAGCAGCGCATGCGACGCTCCGTGAGGCAACTCTTCGACGAGCGTGGCGAGGAGGGCTTCCGACGGGTGGAGCGCAACATGCTCCACGAGGTGGCTGAGTTTGAAGAGGTCATCCTCAGCTGCGGCGGAGGCACCCCCTGCTTCTTCGACAACATGGAATACCTCAACCGGCAGGGCGAGACGGTGTATCTCAAGGCCGCCCCCGACGTGCTCTATGCCCACCTGAGAATGGGCAGGGCCGTGAGGCCGCTGCTGTTGGACAAGACCCCCGACGAGGTGCGTGCGTTCATCCAGGAGCAGCTCGTCGCGCGCGAACCCTATTATTATAAGGCCAAGCACGTGATAGATGTTTCGCTGCTCGACAATCGCCAGAAAATACAAACCACCGTGGAGCGGCTTTGCGGTTCGCTCGGAATTGAAATTAGTTAATTTTAGATAATCTGTCAGCATCAATCACACTGAAGAAATGAAGAAATGGACCATCGAGGATTCTAAGGAGCTCTACAACGTCAACGGCTGGGGCACCTCGTATTTTGGTATCAATGAGCAAGGGAATGTGTTTGTCACTCCTTGTAAGGACAACACGCAGGTAGACCTGCGCGACGTGATGGACGAACTCGCACTGCGCGACATCACCGCCCCCGTCCTGCTGCGGTTTCCCGACATCCTGGACAACCGCATCGAGAAGACGGCCAGCTGCTTCGAGAAGGCCAAGAAGGAATACGGCTACAAGGGGGAGAACTTCGTCATCTACCCCATCAAAGTGAACCAGATGCAGCCGGTGGTGGAGGAAATCATCAGCCACGGCCGCAAGTTCAACTTGGGACTGGAGGCCGGCTCCAAGCCCGAGCTCCATGCCGTCATCGCCGTGCAGTGCCAGAGCGACTCCCTTATCGTGTGCAATGGCTACAAGGACAACAGCTACATCGAGCTGGCCCTGCTGGCCCAGAAGATGGGCAAGCGAATCTTCATCGTGGTGGAGAAGCTCAACGAGATAGACCTCATCGCAGAGGCCGCCAAGCGGCTCAACGTGCGCCCCAACTTGGGCATCCGCATCAAGCTGGCGTCGTCGGGCTCGGGCAAGTGGGAGGAAAGCGGGGGCGACGCCAGCAAGTTCGGCCTCACCTCTTCGGAGCTGCTCACGGCTCTGGCCAAGCTCGACGGACTGGGCATGAGCGACTGCCTACACCTGATCCATTTCCACATCGGGAGCCAAATCACCAAGATCCGCCGCATTCAGACGGCTCTGCGCGAGGCTGCACAATACTACATCAACCTGCACAACATGGGCTACGACGTGGACTTCGTCGACTGCGGCGGCGGACTCGGCGTGGACTACGACGGCACGCGCTCAAGCAACAGCGAGAGCTCGGTCAACTATTCCATACAGGAGTATGTCAACGACTGCGTCTACACCTTTGTCGATGCGGCCGACAAGAACCATCTTCCCCATCCCAACATCATCACGGAGAGTGGCCGCTCCCTGGCTGCCCACCACAGCGTGCTGGTCATCGACGTGCTGGAGACCGCCTCGCTGCCCGAGATGCCCGAGGAGTTTGAGGCAAAGGACAGCGACCACCAACTGGTGAAGGACCTGTACGAGATCTGGGACAACATCACCCCGCGCAACATGCTGGAGGACTGGCACGACGCCGAGCAAATCCGCGACGAGGCCTTGGAACTCTTCTCGCATGGCATCGTCGACCTCAAGACAAGGGCTGAGATCGAGGCCATGTATTGGAGCGTGTGCCACGAGATCAACATCCTCTGCAAGCAGATGAAGCATGTGCCCGACGAGCTCCGGGGCCTCGACAAGCTGTTGGCCGACAAGTATTTCTGCAACTTCTCCCTGTTCCAGAGTCTCCCCGACTCGTGGGCCATCGACCAGCTGTTCCCCATCATGCCCATACAGCGGCTCAACGAGTGTCCCACGCGCAACGCCACGTTGCAGGACATCACCTGCGACTCCGACGGAAAGATTGCCAACTTCGTCGTCAATGGCCGCATCAGCCACGTGCTACCCGTGCATCCCCTGAAGAGAGGCGAGCCTTACTACTTGGGAGTGTTTCTCGTGGGAGCTTACCAGGAAATCCTGGGCGACATGCACAACCTCTTTGGCGACACCAACGCCGTGCACATCAGCGTGAAGAACGGCAAGTACCACATCGACCAGATCATCGACGGCGAGACGGTGGATGAGGTGCTGGGCTATGTGCAGTACAATCCCAAGAAGCTCGTCCGCCAGCTGGAGCAGTGGGTCACCAAGAGCGTCAAGACAGGCAAGATCTCAATGGAGGAAGGCAAGGAGTTCCTCTCCAACTACCGCTCCGGCCTCTACGGCTACACCTACTTGGAACACGCCTGAGAAGAGTTGTCGATTGGAACAACAACGGGCGGTGAAGTCAAAACAAGTGTTAAAATCACGGCGCGGCTGTAACAAATCATCCACAGAGTCGTCAATAATTACAGAAACAAATGAAGAAAGTCAGTTTCCAAAACGATGTCCTTCCACTGAAGAATCAAATCTTCCGGTTGGCTCTGCGCATCACTCTCAACAGGGAGGAAGCCGAGGACATCGTGCAGGACACACTGATGAAGCTTTGGGACAGGCGCGATGCGTGGGACCAGATTGACAACTTGGAGGCTTTCAGCTACACCATCTGCAGGAATCTGGCGCTGGACAGGCTCAAGAAGCTCGACAACAACAACCAGTCGCTCGACGCGGCTCCAGTGGAAAGGCCCGACACCGCCTATACCCCCTCTGAGAAGACCATCCAACAAAACCGGGTGGACATCGTTAGAAAGCTGGTCGACAGCCTGCCTGAGAAGCAACGAAGCTGCATCCAGCTGCGCGACTTCGAGGGCAAGACCTACAAGGAAATAGCCCAGGCGCTGCAGATCAGCGAGGACCAGGTGAAGGTGAACATCCACCGGGGCCGTCAGACGTTAAGGGAAAAGTTTCAAGAAATAGACAACTATGGATTATAAATATATAGACCAACTTTTGGAGCGCTACTGGCGATGCGAGACCACTCTTCAGGAAGAGGATATCTTGCGGTCGTTCTTCACGCAGGACAATGTGCCAGCGGAGCTGATGCGCTATAAAGACCTGTTCTGCTACGAGAAATCAGAGCCGCAAGAAGATGTCCTCGGTGAGGACTTCGACGCCAAGATGCTGGCCCGCATCGACAGCCAGCGCACCGTGAAGGCGCGCGTGGTCCGTATGCCGCAGCGTCTGCGCCCGCTCTTCAAGGCGGCCGCCGTGGTGGCAATCGTCCTCACGCTGGGCAACGCCATGCAGGTGGCTTTCGTCGACTCCTCGCAGCCCGCTCCCGCAGCGCAGACATCCATCCACAAGGGTTCCTCTGTGGCCGACGCCGCCGACTCGGCTTCCATCGACTCGGCCAAGCACGCTGGCATGACCTCCGCCCCGCAGAGCAACGTCCTTCTCAAGTAAGATACATTTCTATGCTTTCTCTATAATAAATCATTTTTAGTTAAAACAACGACAAGGAAACTGAGAAGTTTCTGATTCTCTCAAATTTTTCATAACATACTAACGTTTTGGGGTTGCCGCCATCAAGCGACAGCCCCATCTTTCGTTTACCCGCCGCTCAATTGTCCTTGTCTTTCAGTAGGGTCAATTCCTTTAATGCCAGATAGGCCTCGCCGACATTCAAACTCTTCACGGCCACGGTTGCTGACATTTGTCGACAAGTTGGTGGACATTTGCGGGCAAGTTGGTCGGCTATTGCCGGCAACCGCAGCGTGAAGGACATTTGCCCCTTTCTGACCCAAATTCCATTATTTCCCTCCATTTCACGTTATTTACTTTTCCAAATTGCGATAAATCAAATTTATTTGTTTACTTTTGCAAAAGTTAGACTATCGGAAGACAGAATGGTGGAGAACAACATCAGAAACATCATATTCGACTTGGGGGGAGTGCTCGTGAGCCTCGACCCCATGCGCTGTTTCAAGGCTTTCGAGCGTATAGGCATCGCCAACGCTGAGGCGTGCATGGACTCGGAGGCCGGCAGGAACCTGATCTTCGGCTTGGAGACAGGCAAGGTGGGGGAGAAGGAGTTCTACTGGGAAGTGAGGCGGCAGACGGCCAGCGAGGCTTCCGACGCTGACATCCGCTGGGCGTGGAACCAGTTTCTCGTCGGCATCGACGACGAGAAGAAGCGGCGGCTGCTCAGTTTGCGGCGCAGCCATCGGGTGTTCCTGCTTTCCAACACCAATGTGATGCACTGGGAGTATGCCCGCACGAGGCTCTTTCCGCTTGGGGATTTCGGCGTGGACGACTATTTCGACCGCGTGTTCCTCTCCTACGAGCTGGGCATGGTCAAGCCCCAGCCGGCCATCTTCGCCGAGGCCCTGAGGCTGGCGGGCATGGAGGCCGAAGAGACACTGTTCATAGACGACCTCAAGGCCAACTGCGATGCGGCCCGTGGGCTGGGCATCCACGTTTGGCAAAACCTCAACGACAACGATTGGTTGAATGAAAACGATATATTTAAATAACGATACCCCTCAGTTGGACGGATCCTCGGTGGCCACCATCGGCTTCTTCGACGGCGTGCACCGTGGCCACCAGTATCTCATCGGCCATGTCATGGCTGTGGCCAAGGCATCGCGTATGCACTCCATGGTCATCACCTTCGACCGCCATCCGCGCCAGGTGCTCAACGACGACTACCAGCCCCGGCTGCTCACCACGCTCGACGAGAAGCTGCTGCTCCTCGCCCGGACAGGTGTGGAGACCGTCGTGGTGCTGCATTTCACGCCCGAGATGGCCGCCCTGTCGGCCCGCGACTTCATGGAGGACGTGCTGAAGGAACGCCTCGGAGTGGCCAAGCTCGTCATAGGCTACGACAACCGCTTCGGCCACGACCGCCGATGCGGATTTGAGGACTATATGGAGTTTGGCAAGGAGATTGGCATCTGGGTCATCCGGAGCCAGGCCTTCGTGCTGCATGGCATCAACGTCAGCTCATCCGTGGTGCGCGAGATGGTAGGCGAGGGCGACGTGGAGCGCGCCCGCGACTGCCTGGGCTATCCCTATTCCATCATGGGCACAGTGGTCCACGGGCTGGAGAACGGGCGCAAGATGGGTTTCCCCACGGCCAACATCGACCTGGGGGATTCCGGCCAATTGGTGCCCGCCCCGGGAGTGTATGCCGTGCGGGCAAGGACGGGCCAGTCGCTGGCCTACCATCGTGGCATGCTCAACATCGGCACGCGACCCACCTTTGGCGGCACGCGGCTCAGCATTGAGGTGAACCTCTTCAACTGGGCCGACGACCTCTATGGACAGGAGCTGACCGTGTGCTTCATCCACCGCATACGCGAGGAGCGCAAGTTCGACACGATGGAGGACCTGGAGGAGCAGCTGAAGCGCGACAAGAACCAAATAGAGCAACTTTTTAACCAAGAGACAGAATAAAATGAATAAAACAGTCTTGAATACGTTGGACGTCATCTTGTATTTCGTGACGTTCTATTTGACCCAATGCGTCATGCTTCTCGCCGTGGGCATTGGCACCGGCCTCGCCACGGGCAAGCCCATCGCCGACACCCTCGACATGTCGGCGGCGCCAGGCGGCGACGCCTTGTTGCTCGTGACGCTGTTCTCGTCCATCCTGACGATACTCCTCTTCGGGCAGTTCAAGTGGTCGCCCTGGTCGCGCCAATACCTGCGCAGCCATCCTTGGGGCGTGGCGTTCTGGGCCGCGATGCTCTCCTTGGGCACGATTCTGCCCTCACAGTGGCTGCTCGAAATGCTGCAAGTTCAGATGCCACAACAATATGAGAAGCTCTTCGAGCAGATTATGGGCAAGCCTGCGGGCTACATTGTGATAGGCGTGTTGGTGCCCGTGGCCGAGGAGATGTGTTTCCGCGGGGCCATTCTGCGCAAGCTGCTTGCCCTGTTTGGCGAGCGGCGCCACTGGATAGCCATCGCCGTGAGCGCCGTCATCTTCGGATTGTTCCATTTCAACGTGCCACAGTTCATCCATGCCACCGCCATCGGGCTGCTGCTTGGCTGGCTCTACTATCGCACCGGCAGCATCTTCCCGGGCATTGTCTTCCACTGGGTGAACAACACCGTCGCCTTTGTCATGTTCCATCTCATGCCGCAAATCAACGACGGCAAGCTCATCGACCTCTTCCACGGAAGCACCCGCATGATGGTGATGGGCATCGTCTGCTCGCTCTTCATCTTCCTCCCCTCGCTCTTCCAGCTCAACCAGAGGATGAGGAAAGTTGCGGGCAAGGAGTTGGGCGACAGGAGTTAGGAAGGCAAAGCGTGGTTAGCCCCGCCACTTCTTACAGCCATGGTGCATGTAGTGCGCTGCGTGCTGCCGCGCGTCTTTGAGCCGTTAGGGGGTCAGACATTTGTGGATTGTGCATTGACAAAATATGTGGAAACAGGCCATTTCATCGCTGCTTTTGCTCTTTGCGGCTTTGCCGGCAAGTACGTATGCAGCCCCAGCTGATTCGCTTCCGAGCCGCTGGAGCCTGGAGGGCGGTGTGCTGCCCAGCTGGCAGATTCCCTTGGACCAATATTCCCGTCGATGGCTGAAACGCCGCTACTCCACGTCCATCCACCTTGAAGCCGGCCGCACCTCGCTCCCTCAAGACTCCGATTCCTACGCCCACGACTATGGCTACCCCACACTCGCTTGGGGGGTGGCCGCCCACTTCTCTGATGTCACCATGCGTCGCACCGCCGATCCCAGCTGGGGGCTGGCCGAGATGCAGGACTACGACTCGCGGTTGGGCAACGCCGTTTCCTTTTACGGCAAGTTCTCCCGCCCCTTCTTTCGGACCCGCCATTGGACGGCCGACTATGTGTTGGGCTACGGTCTGGGCTGGCACCACCTGAAGTACAACCCGCGGACCAATGTGGACGACGAGCTCATGGGTTCTCGCTGGTCGATGTATTTCACCGCGGGACTGCATGTTGGCTATCGGTTTGCCAAGGAATGGGTGGCCAAGGCGGGGGTGGAGTATTATCACCACAGCAACGGTGCCCTCAACCGCCCCAACAAGGGGAGCAACAACGTGGGGGCGGTGGTGGCCCTGCAGTGGTCGCCCAACTATGAGGACATCTATGTGCATCGCCACGACTTCCGTCCGCCGCCATTCCATCGGTATTTCTACGCCACCTTGCTGCTGGGCCTCGGCGGTAAGACCTTTGATGGCGACTGGCAACGCACCCAGTTCCGCACTGATCCGAAAGCCTCCGACTACCGCACGGCCCACTTCCACGTGAATCCCGTCTACGAAGTGTCCACGTCCATGATGTATCGCTACGCCCGCCGCTGGGCCTCGGGATTGGGGGTGGATGTGAGCTATATTGACTTGGGTGGAGAGCCTTACGGCCGCGACGGCCACATCGCCGCCTACAACCGCTGGTCGGTGGGCGTGTCGGCCCAGCACGAGGTGTTCTACCACGACTTGTCGGTGCGCATGGCCCTTGGCTGGTATCTTCACCACGACGCGAGGGAGCGCGTGAGCGAAATGGAGAAACGCTACTACGAGAACATTGGCGTATTCTACACTTTCCGCCATTTCATCGGTCTGAAAGTGGGCGTAAACGTCAAGGCCCACAAGACCAAGGCCGACTTCTCCTCGCTGCGTGTCGTCATTCCTGTATGGCAAAGCAAATAACAAACATCATCATACATTCACCTTCAGACTTCCAATAAGCTTATGAAGCATCTTTTGTCATTATCTGTCTTTTGGCTGGTTGGCTGCTGGCTCCCCTCCGTCGTCTGGGCGCAGCACGACCGCAATGTGGCCGATGAGGTCTGCACCTTGATGGGTTCCGACTCCGACCCCGGCCTTTCCACGGGCAACACTTATCCCGCCGTGGCCGTGCCATGGGGCATGAACTTCTGGACGCCGCAAACCGGAAAGATGGGCGACGGCTGGACCTACACCTATCATTCCAACAAGATACGTGGTCTGAAGCAGACCCACCAGCCCAGTCCCTGGATCAACGACTATGGGCAGTTCTCGCTGATGCCGCTTACGGGGCGTCCCGTGTTCGACGAGGAGGCGCGCGCCTCATGGTTCTCCCACAAGGCCGAGGTGGCCCGTCCCTATTATTATAAGGTGTACTTGGCCGACTACGACGTGACGGCCGAGCTTGCCCCCACGTGCCGTGCCGCCGTGCTGCGATTAGGCTATCCCACCAACGACTCCTCTTTTCTTGTGGTCGACGCGTTCGACAAAGGCTCAATGGTGAGGGTGATGCCCAACAAGCGCACCATAGTGGGCTACACCACGAAAAATTCCGGTGGTTGCCCCGACAACTTCCGCAACTGGTTTGTCATAGAGTTTGACCGTCCTGTCACATTCTGCCGTACCTACGCCGACGGCCGGCCACAAGACGGTCTTGCCGTGGAGTGTGACCATGCGGGCGCTATCGTGGGATTCACCACGCGGAAGGGGCAGCCCGTGACTGTGCGTGTCGCCTCCTCGTTCATCAGTGAGCAACAGGCTCTGCAGAATCTCAAGGAGGTGGAGGGCCGCAGTTTCGAACAGGTGCGCGACGCCGCGCGCCAAGAGTGGAACCGCCAACTCGGCCGCTTCGTGATAGAGGACGACAATGTCGACGCTATCCGCACATTCTATTCCTGCCTCTATCGTTGCCTGCTCTTCCCCCACCGCTTCTATGAGGTGGCCAATGACGGTGAAATCGTGCATTACAGTCCCTACAACGGCAAGGTGTGCCGTGGCTATCTCTACACCGACACGGGCTTCTGGGACACCTTCCGCGCGCTTTTCCCCTTTGTTGACGCCTTTTATCCCGAAGAGGCGGAAAAGATGTTCCAAGGTTGGCTCAATGTATATCGGGAGAGCGGCTTCCTGCCCGAATGGTCCAGCCCGGGCCACCGCGACTGCATGGTGGGCAACAACAGCGCCTCGGTGATGGCCAACAGCTACCTGACGTTGACGCAGAACGGAAAAAACACTGGTTTCATCGACGATTCGGGGAAGAATCTTCTATGGGAAGCCCTTACCCATGGAGCCAATGCCAACCATCCCTCCGTGGGCTCAACCGGGCGTAAGGGGTGGCAACAGTACAACCGCCTGGGCTATGTGCCTTGCGATGTGGGCATCAATGAGAGTGTGGCCCGCAGTCTGGAATATGCCTATGACGACTGGTGCATCTACAAATATGGCCTTTCCATCGGGCGTAAAGCCTCTGAGCTGAAGCCCTACCGCTTGCGCTCCATGAACTATCGCAAGCTCTTCGACCCCGCCACCAAGCTGATGCGCGGCCGCAAGGCCAACGGCGACTTCAGCTCGCCGTTCAATCCCTTCAAGTGGGGCGGCGACTTCACCGAGGGCAATAGTTGGCACTACACGTGGTCGGTGTTCCACGACCCGCAGGGACTCATCGACCTCATGGGCGGCAACGAGGCCTTCGCCTCCAAGCTCGACTCGCTCTTCATCCTCCCGCCCGTGTTTGACGATTCCTATTATGGCTTCGTCATTCACGAGATCCGCGAGATGCAAGTGATGGACTTCGGCAACTATGCCCACGGCAACCAGCCCGTGCAGCACGCCATCTATCTCTACGACTGGTGCGGACAGCCTTGGAAGGCCCAATACTGGACGCGCGAGGTGATGGACAGACTCTACAGTGCCACGCCCGACGGCTATTGTGGCGACGAGGACAACGGGCAGACCTCGGCTTGGTATGTGATGTCGGCCCTTGGCTTCTACAGCGTCTGCCCCGGCACCGGAGAGTTCGCGCTTGGCTCGCCGCTGTTCAAGCGTGTTGGCATCCGTCTTGGCGATGGCAGGACTACCGTCCTCAGCGCGCCCGCCAACAGCAAGGCCAACCGCTATGTGGGTAAGGTGAGCATAGGCGGCAAGTTGTGGAGCCGCAACTACCTCACCACCGACCAGCTTCTGAGCGGTTCGGAGATAGTCTTCGACATGCAGCCGAAGCCCGCGACGACACGGGGCACGGCCGTCGACGACTTTCCCTATTCCTTCAGTCGAGGGCATTGAACTTCATCAGTGAATTTGCTTGTTACAAAAGACAATGAAAGACTTCATCATCGTTGGTTTGGGCAGCTTCCTTGGAGGCAGCTCGCGCTACGCTATATCACAGGCCATGAAAGCCCTTTTCGGTCCATCCACGTCTTTGGGGACGCTCACGGTGAACATCGTGGGCTGTTTCCTCATTGGCTTGTTGTCGGCTTGGGACACCCAAAGCCGTTGGCTCACGCCGTCGATGCGGCTTGTGCTGGTGACGGGCTTCTGCGGAGGCTTCACCACCTTCTCCACCTTTATGAGCGAGAACGCCACGTTGCTGCGCAATGGCGATTACATCCTGCTCTGCGCTTATCTTGGCGCAAGCCTGTTCTTGGGCTTTGCCGCCTTTGCGGGTGGACGCTACCTTGCCAACGCATAATGCATAATTGCTGCGCGCCACCTTCAGCATAAAGGCATTGACGGACGATTCCCGCCAATGCCTTTATGCTTCTATTTCCTTGTCAGGTCTGTGTATCGCTCAAACAACTTGGCCACGCATTCTGTTTCGGTCATTCGGTTGGAGAATCCGTAGGCCGCCATCACGGCCCGGTCGTTGAGTCGGTGGGCCTGCAACAGGTCGTAGGGCATGGTTGTGGGGTCGTAGAGGTCGGCCAAGCTGCTGTCAGGGAATTTTGCCCGTGCGTCGAGAATCCCCTGCGCCGTGCGCTCAATCTCCTCGCGTTGGCTGTCGGTGGGCGCTGGCCACGGGAAGTTGTTGTATACGATGTCTTTCGAATAGCGGTAGTCGCTCTTCAATCGTCCACACACCACCCGCATCCATGCCATGTGGACATTGCTCTCCAACACGCCGAAATGGTAGAGCGTGGCGTTGGGAATGAGGTGCACGGCATTGCTGGCGAATGTTCCTTGGTGGATGAATCCCATTGGAACATATTTCCGCCTCTCAGAGGATGTTGACGGTATGATGATGGAGTCGCCCTCGGGCATGTTCTCCACATGGAAGCGTGTGGGGCGGTCGGCCAGTCGGCGTGTGCCCTCGCTCTTGCTTGCCAATCGGAGTTGGCGCACGTTCTCCACCCGCTGCTTGCAGAGTGGCATGTCGTTGATTTCCCTCGGCGTGGAGTCGCCGAGCCACAGGCAATAGCGGGGTTTCTGATGGATGAACTCCACCGAGCCATACCATGGATGGAAAAGAGGCCGCGACTTGGGTTCTCTCTTCACAAACTCTTCCATCTCCTCCTCTTCGAAGAGGTAGTTGCCGCCGTCGATGGGCTTGTTGCCGATGCCGATGTCGGGCACGTGGCAAAGCGGACGGCTTCGGCTGTAGATGAAGGTGTCGGGAGCGTCGATGAGGTAGGGATTGATGTGCTTGGCTTCGCTTGCCTTTCCATTGTCAAAGATTCGCTTCACCTCGCTGTGGTTGCCAACGCTGAAGCCCACGACCACCACATGCACGTGTGCCTTCTGCGAGGCCTCGCTGTCCCATCGGAATGTGCGGTGGGCGAAATCAATCTCTGCCCCCATCCCTATGAGGGGCGCCCAGAGGTTGGCCACCTGCTCGCCCTGTGTCACGCTGTTGGTGGAGACGAGCGCGGCGCGGCATTGGGGATGTTGGCGCATCAGCCTCACGGCCTTCAGATACCATGCGCCAACATAGTCGATGTTGCCCAGATTCCTCCAGCCGCCGCCGAAGACGTATGCCATGTCGTCCTTTTGCGTCTCCGACATCAGGCGGGCGCCCACAAACGGCGGGTTGCCGATGATGTAGTCGTATTCCACGCGCTTCCTCATGCAGGGCTTGGGACCCAGCTGCTGCGACGAGGTGATGAGGTTGATGCTGTCGTATTCCGCCATCTGCTCGTTGGCCGCGTCTGGCTCGGTCTCCATGATGAGATACGTCTTCTTGGCGCGGATGGTGGGCGTGTCGTCGGGCAGTTCCATGATGTCCCAGTCCATCCTCAGCGCGTTGCCCTCGCGGATGTTGGCGTAGCTCTTCAAGGGCAGGAAGTCGATGTCGTGGTGGATGATGCGCTCCGTCTCGGCCATCATCTGGCTCTCGCTGATCCATAGGGCCGTGGTGGCCACGGTGACGGCGAAGTCGTTGATCTCGATGCCGTAGAACTGGTTGATGCTCACCTTGATGGGATTCTCAAAGGCGGGAAGTGGCTCGTAGGTGTAGATGGCCTTGATCACTTTGTTCTCCAAGCGGCGCAGCGAAAGGTAGGTCTCCGTGAGGAAGTTGCCCGAGCCGCAGGCCGGGTCGAGGAATGTGAGCGAGGCGAGCTTGTCTTGGAAATCGTGGAGCTTGCGCAGGCGCGTCCTCACGTTGCTTGTCTCCACCAGCATGGAGAACTCGTGGCCGAGGCTGTCGAGAAACAGCGGGTCGATCACCTTGTGGATATTCTCTATGGAGGTGTAGTGCATGCCGCCCTTGCGCCGCGTGTCGGGGTTGAGCGTGCTCTCAAACACGCCGCCGAAGATGGTGGGCGAGATTTGGCTCCAGTCGAAGTCGGTCGAGGCGTGATGGAGCAGCACATCCCTGATTTCATCGGTGAATTGGGGGATTTCTATCTCTTCGGCGAAGAGTCCGCCGTTGGTGTAGGGAAAGGCGGCCAACTCTGGCTTGTCGTATTTGCTGCGCCGGTCGGGCGGTGTGTTCAGCTCGGCGAAGAGCCTGATCAGAGCCATGCGCATGTCCTCTGTGGGATAGTGGGCCATGTAGTCGTGGAAAACGTCGCGGCGGCCGAAGATGCCAGCGTCCTCGGCGTAGAGGCAGAACACCAAGCGCACGCAGAGGATGTTGAGATAGCGCAGCGAATGCGGGTCGGAGGCGTCATACTGTTTGACGAACGCGTCGTAGATGCGGCCCACAATCTCGCCGGCCCTCATCGACACCTCCATCTCCTTCTTCAGATGCTCGCTGCCCGTATCTACAAGAAACTGTAGGCGGTAGTATTCCTTGCCGAGGTCCTTGAGCAGGATGCGCTGCGGCTCTCCGTTGGGATTCTCCATGTCGTAGACGTCAAACTCCTCGAAGTTGCACGTCACGATCCACCGTGGCCGTTCCGAATAGGGCAGTACGGCCGAATAGCGTTGCGCCTGCTGGAATGGGGTGAGCAGCGAGCCGTCGCTCTGGCGGATGGGCTTGCGCAGGTCCTTGCCCAAGCTCTTCTGCTCGATCATCACGTGGGTAGAGGGAATCATCACGTCGATGAAGGCCGTCTTGTCCAGTCTCACCTTGTCCTCAAACTCCACGGCTTCGGTGGGACGCTCCACGCCGAAGACGCTGCCCAAAAGGTCGAGCCAGAACCGCTGGCTCTCGCCTTTCTCATAGCCTTTGCCCTGCCATCTTGCCGCAAACTTTTGGGCTGCCTCGCGCTGTTGTCTTTCTGTGTCCATAGGGAGATGAATGTTTCACCTGCAAATGTAGGCAAAAAAGCTCAAATCCCAAAGCCCGCTCGGCCGATTATGGCTATTTTGATAAACAATAATTTAAAATAATTTGCTTATAAGTCCCATTTTTGTTATCTTTGCAGCGGAGGAAAAAAAGAAAGTAATTCAAGATTCTTCTCGTGTCCTCAGGGCCGGGTATAAGAATCAGCTTGAAAGCCGCCATCAAAGCTGAAAGTGTTGACAATCCAATGGGCTTGGCGATGACTACCAATGCAGGTGGCCGGCCATCCACGGCTTAGGAGTCCAACTTCTACCTTTTTGGCAACTTTCCCCAAACATGTTTGGTCGTTGCGCCAACATGACATAGACATTAACAGTTATTGCTTATGAAGATAAAATCATTGCTTAAAATCTCTCTCTTCGTGAAGAGGGTTCTTTTCCTGGCAGTGCTTGGCCAGTTTTGTTTTTCGGCGCAGGCGCAAGATGTCGTTTCCAAATGGAAAGGTGTTGACCCGTCTAACCTCAATCCTACGACTACTGTCTATCTCTTCAATGTGGGAACCGGCAAGTTTGTGATACATGGCAACCGATGGGGAACGCAGGCCATACTGCGCTTCCCCGATTTGGGCACAGGCTTCAAAGTGACCAACAATGGGAGCACCTATCTCTTCGACAGCGAGATCTCCAACAGTTCCGAATATAAGACGGGTAACTACCTCTCGTTGGTACTCAAAGGCCACGGCAGCGACTCCGGTAACAGTTCGGACTGGGGCTACTTCATGGACAGGAATGCGGACTACAGATTCACGCTGAAGCGCGTCGCGGGGACGGCGAAGGACATGTATGTCTACAAACTGTCGCAAACCTTGGACAAGACCTATTATATGACGGCCAACGCTGACGGCACTACAATCGACTATTCCCCAACCAAACCTACCGGGACGGCTGGCTATTGGGTGCTCGTCACCAAACAGGCTCTTATCGAGAATCTGAAGAAAGGCTTGTTGGCCGATGACATTGGCCAGTTCGATGCCGATGCCACCTACCTCTTGGGCGACCAGAACTTCAGCATAAATAATACGGACTTCGACAAGTGGACGCAGGTGTCTACAGGCGAATCTGGAACCGACTACCGTTATGATTGGCGCAATTCCCGTACCACAAACGATTCTTGGAACAAGCTGGTTGTGACAAAGGAGTGGGGGGGCGGCAACGACAAAGACAAAGCGACGAACGCCATGTACAGCAATGTCTCCATCGAGGGACAGGGCCTTTTCGCCTACTCGGACATCACTGCTCCGGCCATGGGATGGTACGTAATCCAATGCCAGGGCTTCTATGCGGGCGAAAATCCGGCCTATATGTATGCTAAGGTCGTGAGAAACAACAAAGTCGTGGACAGTACCGCCGTGCAACTCCAGAAAGCTTCTTCCTACTTCCCGCTTTCCGACTTCCCGCTTAAAACGAGCGGCAGCATACAGACCCGCAACGACTCGAAGGGGCTCAAGGCGGGTCAGGCATTCTATGAGAAGAGCAGCAACTACCTCAACCAATTGTACTTCTCTGCGCATGCCGACGACAACATTACGATAGGCATCAGCAAGCCCAAAGCGACAGAGAGCGGCGTGGACTACTCTCCCAACTACCATCACGATCTGGACTATGTGGCCATAGACAATTTCCAGCTCAAGTTTTTCGGCGTGAGCCCAGTCGTCTTCATCGACGATAAGGATAATCTCGCCTATCTGGACAATCAGAATTCGGTTAAGGAACATGTAACCAACGCCAGCACGATGCTGAAACGCAACATGACGCCTGACCAATGGAACACGCTGGTATTGCCCGTCGACATGTCGTCCGCCCAGCTGAAGGCTGCTTTTGGCGATTTAGTGCAGCTGGCGCAGTTGTACGCTCTCAACGGCACTGTGCTCGATTTCACGTCGGTGAACCTCTCTGAGGACAAACCGAAGGCTCTGACGGCGGGACACATATACATCATCAAGCCCCAACAATCTCCTGTTGTAAACTCCGTAACCATCAGGGCCGATGGCACTGCCGAGACGGTGGATGGACCTTTCTACAACATCGGACGTCACTCTTACAAAGACCTTAAACCGTCGGATCTCTCCGTGCCCGAGTCTTCACCCGACGGGGTAATGACGGCTCATGGCACCTACGTCAATACTAAATGTCCGCCCGGCTCCTACGTTCTGAGTCATGGCGATATGTACCATATCAAGAAAGAGACTCCCGTCAAGGGATTCCGTTGCTGGTTCACCTTCAACGGCAATGCCCCGAATATTGTCTCCTTGGCGATCGATGGCATTGCCGAAGGGGCCTTACCCACCGGGCTTGAAGACCTCGTCGACACCAGGCTCCAGCCCTCTGACATCTACAATGCCAATGGTCAGCTGGTCCGCCGGGGAGCCACTACGCTTGATGGTTTGCCCAAAGGTGTCTATATCGTGAATGGTAAGAAAATAGCAGTACAATGATCAGGAGGACAGACTTATGAACAAGAAAAAGAATCCATATACTCCCCCCAAGTCCGAGGCAATGTATTTTCAACCCACACCGCTCATGCAGCCATCCGCTTGGCGGGTAAATGATACCGACTTCAAGATGATAAAGTATATCGAGGGTGATTTGCCCGGGGGTTATGAAGTGGAAGCCAAGAAGGGTACCTTCGACAACGATTCCAGCGATTTGCAGTGGTGAAGGATCCACGGCAATGGGATAGGAGTTGGTTGGCGGATATCGCTGGTTCTTATTGAATAGTATCCTAAGGCAGGGCGGAAACTATGATCCGCTGCAAGGGATCCGGCTTTTCCCGGCCCTTGCAGCGGATTTCTGTTTCCGAACCCTCCTTCGCCGCTGCCATCCCTCTTCGATCGTACGCCGTCGAGAGGGCAGGCTGCTCTTCCTTATAGCAGGGCTATATCCTCTGCCTTGAGGCCTGTAAACTGCATGATGAGCTTGTCGTCCATTCCGCCCCGTTTCATCTTCCGTGCTATCTCTTTCAAGACTTCTGCGCGCCCCTCTGCTCGGCCATCAGCGACACGGAAATCAGCCTGCAGAAGCTCGCCGAAGCTGTAGGCTCCAACACAGAGTATGTGTCGCAGGTCATCAACGAATTAGGATGTTCAATATGGTGTACCAGAAAATATCGTTGCACCCGACAAATCCAGTGCATTTTAGTTTTTAAAACCAAAACCAAGAAAACCCCTTTGTGCCAGCGCCAAGGGCTTAGACCCTCTGCCATTGTAGGGG
>SFCY01000021.1 GCA_004558865.1 Bacteroidales bacterium | reverse complement strand
AACACATGGTAAAAAGTCTGTCCGAACTAGAAAAATCGCATTCTTGGCGGTTTGGGCCTCAACGCTCTGAGACTTTTAGTAGGGTTGCGGAATTGAGGAGAACCAGCCTTAAAAAAACAGTAATTTATCGTTTATTAGAAAAGAAACGCTTAACTTTGCACTCCAAAGGATTTTACCGAACATCAGAAAATGAGTTTAACAGATATTGTCGCAAAGGTGTTCCTGCGCCGCCAACGGCAGCTCGAAGAACATGTCAACGGCGCGGAGGCCCTGCAGCACAAGGTGCTGCAATACCTCCTGCAGCATGGAAAGGACACAGAATACGGACGCAAGTACTCCATGACCAAGGCGCGTGGATATGAGGATTTCGCACGCTGCGTGCCCGTCAACACCTACGAGGAGCTGAAACACGACATCGACCGTATGCGCCACGGGGAACCCAACGTGCTGTGGCCCGGCAACGTGAAATGGTTTGCCAAGAGCAGCGGCACCACCAACGACAAGAGCAAGTTCATCCCCGTCTCACACGACGGACTGCACAACATACACTATCGGGGCGGATTCGACGCCGTGGCCCTCTACCTGCGCAACAACCCCAAGAGCAGGCTCTTCGACGGACGCTCGCTCATACTCGGAGGCAGCCACAGCCCCAACTACAACATCGAGGGCTCGCTCGTGGGCGACCTCAGCGCCATCCTCATCGAGAACATCAACCCGCTGGCCAACCTCATTCGCGTGCCGAAGAAGAAGACGGCGCTGCTCTCCGACTTCGAGCTCAAGCGGGAGTGCATTGCGGCCGAGTGCGCGGGAAAGAACGTGACCAACATCTCGGGCGTACCGTCGTGGATGCTGTCCGTGCTGGTGAAAGTGCTCGAGACCACGGGCAAGAAGACCATCGACGAGGTGTGGCCCAACCTGGAGGTGTTCTTCCACGGGGGAATCGCCTTCACGCCCTACCGCTCGCAGTATGAGCAGATCATCCGCAACCCCAACATGCACTACATGGAGACCTACAACGCCTCGGAGGGATTCTTCGGCCTGCAGGACGACCCCAACGACAAGTCGATGATGCTCATGCTCGACTACGGCGTGTTCTACGAGTTCATCCCGATGGACAAGTTCGGACAGGACGGCGCGCCCATCATCCCGCTGCAGGATGTGGAAGTGGGCAAGAACTACGCCATGGTGATCTCCACCTCGTGCGGACTGTGGCGATACATCATCGGCGACACGGTGAGCTTCACCTCGCGCAACCCCTACAAGTTCATCATCACCGGGCGCACGAAATACTTCATCAACGCCTTTGGCGAGGAGCTCATCATGGACAACGCCGAGAAGGGACTGGCCTACGCCTGCGAGAAGACGGGCGCACAGGTGCTGGAGTATACGGCCGCACCCGTGTATATGGACGCCAACGCCAAGTGCCGCCACCAGTGGCTCATCGAGTTTGCCAAGGAGCCGGCCGACCTGGAGGAGTTCGCCAACCTGCTCGACCATCGCCTGCAGGAGATCAACTCCGACTACGAGGCCAAGCGCTCCAACGACATCACGCTGCAGCGGCTGGAAATCATCAAGGCGCGCAGGGGCCTCTTCAACGACTGGCTCAAGTCGAAGAACAAGCTCGGCGGCCAGCACAAGATCCCTCGGCTGAGCAACAGCCGCCGCAACCTCGACGACATGCTCCTGCTCAACTCCCAGCCCGCGCCCGCACAGCCATAGCCCGCGGCCACGCGCCCTACGGCAAGCGGCAACAGAAGAATGCGAACTTAACAAGGAAAAGTATGAAACTCAGCGTCTCACGACACCCATCGCCCACAGGGCGCCTACGCATGGCGACGATCCTCTCCATGCTCTGCGCCGCGCTGCTGCTCTCGGCCTGCGCCAGGATGGGGCAGCCCGACGGCGGATGGTACGACGAGCAGCCACCAAGGGTCATCGGGGCAGAACCCGCCGAGAACGCAACCAACGTGAGGACCAAGAAACTCTTCATCAACTTCAACGAGTACATCAAGATTGCCGACGCCACAGAGAAGGTGGTCGTCTCGCCCC
Organism: Bacteroidales bacterium; assembly: GCA_004558865.1. GTDB lineage: Bacteria > Bacteroidota > Bacteroidia > Bacteroidales > Bacteroidaceae > Prevotella. The sequence continues at coordinate 22,198 of SFCY01000021.1, read as the reverse complement.
CACAGCTGGAGCAGCCCGAGATAACCACGCAAGGAAAGCGCATCGCCATCAAGCTGGCCGACTCGCTGAGGGCCAACACCACCTACACCGTGGACTTCTCCGACGCCATCAGCGACAACAACGAGGACAACCCCTTGGGCAACTACACCTACGTCTTCTCCACGGGCGACAACATCGACTCGATGGAGGTGGGGGGCACGGTGATACAGGCCGACAACTTCGAGCCGGTGAAGGGAATCCTCGTGGGGCTATACAGCGACTTGGCCGACTCGGCCTTCACCTCAAAGCCCATGCTGCGCATAGCGCGCACCGACGCAAGCGGACGCTTCGTCATCCGCGGCGTGGCGCCGGGCACCTACCGCGTCTACGCCCTGCAGGACCAGGACGGCAACTACTTCTACTCGCAGAAGAGCGAGATGATGGCATCACTGCCCCAGCCCATCACCACCTCGGCCTTCAACGACGTGAGGCAGGACACGCTCTGGCGCGACTCGCTCCACATCCTCAAGGTGTCGCGAAGCCACTACACCCACTTCATGCCCGACAACCTCGTGCTCAAGGCCTTCACAACCCTGCAGACCGACCGCTACTTGGTGAAGCAGGAGCGCAGCAAGCCCAACGTGTTCACGCTCTTCTTCAGCTACGGCAGCGACAGGCTGCCCGAGGTCAAGGGGCTCAACTTCGACTCCTCCGATGCTTTCTTCGTGCAGGCCAACGACCGCCACGACACCATCAGCTACTGGCTGCGCGACACCACACTGGCCAACCAGGACACGCTCAACATCGAGGTGGCCTACCTCAAGACCGACTCCACGGGACAGCTGATGCCGCAGACCGACACGCTGCAACTGCTCAACAAGATTCCCTACGAGCGGCGGCTGAAACTCAAGCAGAAGGAGACCAACGAATGGCTGAAGCAGCAGGAACGGAGAAGACGACGCGGACAGTCCTACGACAGCACCATGCCCACGCCCGCGCTGAAACTGAGAATCGACGCTCCCAGCGCCATCGCCCCCGACGAGAATGTGGTGTTCAGATTTGAGGAGCCCCTGCTCCACATCGACACCACGAAGATACACCTCTACTCCAAGATAGACACCGCCTGGTACAGGTCGCCCTTCAGGCTGCTGCCCTACAGCAAAAACAACCAGCGGGCCATCCTGCGCCACCAGCTCGGCCAACTGACCGAAACGGGCGACGGCGGACTCGACTACGTGCTGATAGGCCAGTGGCGCCCGGGCGTGGAATACAGCATCGAGGCCGACAGCGGCGCCTTCACGGGTCTATACGGCGAACTCTCGGAGCCGCAGAAGACGGGCGTCAGGGTGGGCAGCGACGACCTCTACTCCACCATCCTGATGACCATCAGCGGCCATGAGGGACAGCATCTCGTGGTGGACCTGCTCAACTCCGCGGGCACCCCCGTGAAGACGGTGTTCACCGACAACGCACAGGCCAACTTCTACTACGTGAAGCCCGGCACCTACTACATGCGCATGTTCGTCGACAGCAACGACAACGGCCAATGGGACACGGGCGACTTCAGCAAGGGCGTGGCCCCGGAAGAGGTGTTCTATTATCCCAAGGCCTTGGAATGCCGCGCCAAGTGGGACCTCACCGAGACGTGGAACCCACAGGCCGTGCCCGTGCTGGCGCAGAAGCCGGGGGCCATCGTCAAGCAGAAGGCCGAGAAGCAGAGGACCATCAAGCAGCGCAACGCGGAGAGGGCAAGGAAAATGGGCATACAATACATCCCGCTACAATAATAAAAAGGAACATGATGAGAATGAAAATGAGAAAGGCCGTTTCAGCCCTGTTGCTGATGATGGCATTGGGAATGGGTATCGCCAGCGCCCAATGCCCGATGAACAACACGGCATTCAAACCGGGCGAGTTTCTCGCCTATAACCTGTACTACAACTGGAAGTTCGTCTGGGTGAAGGCGGGCACGGCCTCGCTCTCCACGGTGAAGAGCACCTACCGCGGCACACCAGCATACCGCTCAAGCCTCACCACGCGCGGCAACAGCCGGACAGACAAGATGTTCGTGCTGCGCGACACGCTCACCTCCTACTGCACGCTCAACATGGAGCCGCTCTACTACCGCAAGGGCGCCCACGAGGGCAAGCGCTACAACGTGGACCAGGTGAACTACACCTATTCGGGCGGAAGAGTGCACACGCACATGTCGCGCAGGCACACCGACGGCCACGTGGACCGCGCCAACAAGTCGTTCTCCTCGTGCGTGTTCGATATGCTCAACATCTTCATGAGGGCACGCTCGTTCAACACCGCCGGATGGAAGAAGGGCTACACGGTGGGCTTCAACATCGTGGACGGCAAAGACATTACTCCGGCCAAGATCGTGTATTACGGCAAATACTACATCAACGGCGACGACGGCAAGAAATACAAGACGCTGCGTCTCTCGTATATGGAAAAGGAGAAGGGCAAGTACAAGGAAATTGCCCGCTTCTACGTCACCGACGACAGCAACCACATCCCCGTGCGCCTCGACATGTACCTGCGCTTCGGCTCGGCCAAGGCCTACATCACGCAGATGAAGGGCAACCGCTCCCCGGTGAAAACCTATTAGAAACAGGAAATAACAAACAAGCCAAGCCCCGCCTCCCATCATCCATGGGAGGCGGGGCTTGGCTTTGGGCGGCACGGGCAAAGGCTCTGTGCCCCATGTGGGTTTTATGCCCGGCGTTCCTGCTGGCGCTCCACCACCTTGCCGTTGACCACCTGGAAGCGTCGGTCAAACTCCTCGTGGGTGCGCTTCCAGCGGTTGTGGGTCCACAGCCAATAGGCCGGCTCGCGGCGGATGGTCTCCTCAAGCATGGCGAAGAAGCGGCGCGTCACCTCGTTGGGCTCCAGCTTCTGCGGCTCCTTGGTGATCAGCCGGTAGGTCATCGTGTAGTAGCCACGGCGCGGACGGCTCATCTCCACATAGTAAACGGCGTTGTTCATCTTGCGCATGATGCGCTCCGCACCCGTGAACACGCCCGTGTCGTGGTGGAGGAAGGGCAGCCACAGATGGATATTCTTCCACTTGGGGTCCTGGTCGGAGATATAGCCGAAGATGCTCATCTTGCCCTCTTGGCGCAGGCGCAGCAGCGCGCGGAGGATGTCGTGCTTGGGCACCAGCACCGAGTGGGGCTGCGAGGAGCGTATGCGCTGGAAGAGGTAGTCGAAGACTTTGCTGTGGAGCGGCGAGTAGACCAGGCCTACCACACGGTTGTCGGGCAGGTCGTAGCCCACGCAGGAGAGCCACTCCCAGTTGCAGTAGTGGCCCAAGATGCCCCCCACGTTCTGTCCCTGCTCGAAACACTCCTCTATCTCGCTGGAATTGGTGATGTGGAAGTGCTGCCGCAGCTCGCTCGGGCTGATGCTCAGGAGCTTCACGGCCTCGAAGAAATAGTCGCAGAACCAATGGTAGAACTTCCGCTCGATGGCGCGCAGCTCGTCGCGGCTCTTCTCGGGAAAGGCCGAGGAGAGGTTGGCGCGCACGATCTTGCGGCGGTAGCCCACCACGCGGTAGACCCAGAAATACTCAAAGTCGGCCAGCGCATATAGCACGCACCAGGGAAGCAGGGAGATGAGGTGGAAAAGGTGGTAAACAATCTTGGCCATGGCGGTCTGGTTTTCTACATTATATATAGATTCTACATTCTCAACAGATTCTATGCTAACTCTGCATGTCGTGCAATTTCTTGTAGTAGCCGTCCGCGGCGAGGAGCTCGTCGTGGGTGCCGCGCTCCACGATTTCCCCCTCATGGAGCACGCATATCTCGTCGGCGTTCTTCACCGTGGAGAGCCGATGGGCAATGGCCACAGTGGTGCGCGACTTCATGAGCCGCTCCAAGGCATCCTGCACCAGCCTCTCGCTCTCGGTGTCGAGAGCCGAGGTGGCCTCGTCGAGAATCAGAATGGGCGGGTTCTTGAGTATGGCGCGGGCGATGCTCACGCGCTGGCGCTGTCCGCCGGAGAGGCGGCCGCCCCGGTCGCCGATGTTGGTGTCGAAGCCATTCTCCGACGCCATGATGAATTCGTAGGCGTTGGCTATCTTGGCCGCGCGCACCACATCCTCCCTTGTGGCATTCTCCACGCCGAACGTGATGTTGTTGTAGAACGTGTCGTTGAAGAGGATGGCCTCCTGGTTCACGTTGCCGATGAGCTGCCGCAGGTCGTGGATGCCCAAGTCCTTCACGTTGATGCCGTCGATGAGCACCTCGCCCTCCTGCACGTCGTAGTAGCGCGGAATCAAGTCGACGAGCGTCGACTTGCCAGAGCCGCTCTGCCCCACAAGGGCGATGGTCTTGCCCTTGGGAACCACCAAGTTGATGTCGCGGAGCACCCATTGCTGGCCATAGCGGAAAGAGACGTGGCGAAACTCTATCTCATGCTCGAAGCTCTTGATGTGCACGGGATCCTTCCTTTCCTTGATGCCCACCTCAGCCTTGAGAATCTTGTCCACGCGCTCCATCGAGGCCAGGCCCTTGGGAATGTTGTAGCCAGCCTTGGAGAACTCCTTGAGCGGGTTGATGATGCTGTAGAGGATGGTCATATAGTAGATGAACGTGGGGCCGCCAAGGACTTCCTCGTTGAGCACGAGGATGCCGCCGAACCAAAGCACGATGACAATCATCACCGTGCCGAGGAACTCGCTCATGGGATGGGCAAGCTGCTGGCGGATGTTCACCCGCATGATGTTGTCGCGGTAGGCGGAGTTGATGCTGTCGAAGCGGCGGTTCATCTTCTCCTCAGCGCAGAAGGCCTTGATGATGCGCAGCCCGCCAAGGGTCTCCTCCACTTGGCTCATCGTGTCGCTCCAAAGAGCCTGCGCCTTGATGCTCTTCTGCTTCAGCTTGCGGCCCACGAAGCCCATGAACCATCCGAAGAGGGGCACGAAGACGATAGTGAAGAGCGTGAGCTGCCAGCTGATGAGGAGCAGGGCGATGAAGTAGGAGATGATGAGGATTGGGTTCTTGAAGAGCATGTCGATGCTCGACATGATGGAGTTCTCTATCTCCTGCACGTCGCCGCTCATCCTGGCGATGATGTCGCCCTTGCGCTCGTCGCTGAAGAAGCCCAGGTCGAGCGAGGTGATCTTTTGGTAGAGCTGGTTGCGGATGTCGCGCACCACACCCGTGCGGATGGGAATGATGGTGGCCGACGAGAGGAAGTAGGCGCAGGTCTTCAACGCCGTCATGAAGGCCAGTCCCAAACCGATGATGAGGAGCGTGGTGGTGGGTCCGTAGGCGCCAATGAGCTCCTGCATGTAGTAGTTGAAGTTGTTGACGATGACATCCTTTTCCAGCTCCCAGTCCATCAGATGGGTCGCGGCGGGGCCCTTGTCGGTCTGGAAGAGGATCTGCAGCATCGGAATGAGCGTGGCAAAGGAGAAGATGTTCAATATCGCGGAGAGGATATTGAACACCACGGACAGCGCCAAATACTTCTTGTAGGGCGGCACGAAGCGCCGCAAAACGTTGAGAAACTCTTTCATTGTCTTTTCGGTCTTAGCCCTCCACCACCTCTCCAAGGAGCGTGGCGCTGCTGCTGCCCGTGACGCGCACGTTCACCCGGTCGCCGATATGGTGGTGGCCACGGTCGATGATGACGGCCTTGTTCTGCTCGGTGCGCCCCATGAGCTGGTTGCGGCTGCGCTTGCCGAAGCGTTCGAGCAGCACCTCAAAGGTCTTGCCCTCATCCTCCTTGTTCACCTCGGCGCTGATTTCCGTCTGCAGGGCGATGAGCTGGTTGAGTCGCTCCGTCTTCACGTCGTCGGGCACATTGTCGGGCAGGTGCTTGGCGGCGTAGGTTCCCGGGCGCTCGGAATACTTGAACATGAAGGCGCTGTCGTAGCGCACTTCCCTCACCAAGGAGAGGGTCTGCTGGAAGTCTTCCTCCGACTCGTCGTGATAGCCCACGAAGATGTCGGTGGTGAGTCCGCAGCCAGGGATGATGCGTCGTATGGCCTCCACCTTCTGCAGGTACTGCTCGCGGGTGTACTTGCGGTTCATCAGATGGAGGATTCTGTCGGAGCCGCTCTGCGCTGGGAAGTGGATGTGGTTGCAGAGGTTGGGCTCCGCCGCAATGGCATAGAGGATGTCGTCGCTCATGTCCTCGGGGTTGGAGGTGGTGAACCGCACGCGCATGTCGGGCACCGCCCGGGCCACGGTGGTGAGCAGTCGGGCGAACGACGTGCCGTCGTCGGGTCGCTTGCCGTTGGGCAGCAGCCCGTAGCTGTTGACGTTCTGCCCCAAGAGCGTCACCTCCTTGAATCCCTTGTCGTGGAGGTCGCTCACCTCGGCGAGGATGCTCTCCACGTCGCACGACCGTTCCCTGCCGCGGGTGTAGGGCACGATGCAGTAGTGGCAGAAGTTGTTGCAGCCGCGCATGATGCTCACGAATCCCGACACGCGGTTGGCTCCCAGCCGCTGAGGCACCACGTTGCGGTAGGTCTCGGTTGTGCTGAGGTTGATGTTCACCGCGTTGTGGCCGTTCTCGCACTGGGCGATGAGCCCTGGCAGGTCGAGATAGGCGTCGGGGCCGCACACGAGGTTGGCGTAGTGGTTCTCCACCAGGTCGTCCCTCACGCGCTCGGCCATGCATCCCAACACGCCGAGGATGAGTCTGCGGCCTTTCTTCTGCTCGGCGTGGAGCTGTTCCAGCCGGTGGTAGATGCGGTTCTCGGCGTTCTCGCGCACCGAGCAGGTGTTGAGGAACACGGCGTCGGCGTCGGCCTCGTTGTCGCAGACTTCGTAGCCGGCCATCTTCATCACGGAGGCAACCACCTCCGAGTCGGCCACGTTCATCTGGCAGCCGTAGGTTTCGATATAGAGTCGTTTCATTTTCTTTTCTTGGATGATTTGGATGATGGTGAGTGTTGGGGTGCAAAGTTACTGATTTTTGCCGACACCGCCAACAGCAGCAGGTAAATGGGCACGGCTGTGGCCCAGCCCGCGAGCACGTCGACAAGGTAGTGGGCCTGGATGTAGACCGTGGCGAGGCAGAGCAGGATGTAGATGGGCAGGAGCGCCAAGATGAGCTTCTTCTGGCGCAGGTGCCAGAGGAGCAGCATGCAGATGGTGCTCATGCCCACATGCGACGACGGGAAGGCCGCCGTGGGGCGCTCGCCGCTGGCCTGGGCGTCGGCCACGAGCCTATAGAACACGCCCTTGCTGTAGCCCGGCAGCTGCAGGCTCTCCTCGTGGAAGTTGAAATAGTCGCCAAGGTGGGGGAACACGCCCTTGGCAATCTCACCGATTCCCACCGCCTTATAGTAATAGGTAGGTCCAGCCACGGGCATCAGGTCGAAGATGACATAATAGATGAAGAACGAAGCCATGACGATGAAGGCGCACCGCTCGAACTCATCGTAGCGTCGGAAGAAATAGACAAGCACCGTGAGCACAATCATCGGGTAATAGCTCACGTAGCCCAAGTGGAGCAGCTCGCTGACGATGGGGGAGGGGAGCAGGGTAGGGAAGAGCAGGGCCGGCTGGCAGCCGAAGAACTGCTCGTCCCACTGGGCCACGAGCCAGTCGAGGTTGGGGAAGAGGCGGTTGATTTCGTAGGTGTCGGGGTACCACCAAGCCAGCAGGCACATCTGGGAGCACACCCTGAGCAGCATCGTGGCCCTGCAGGGCAGCAGGCGATATACCAGCCACATGGCGGCCATGAGCGTGACCACACGCACGCGCCCCCACACCATGCTCTCCGGGTTGGCGAGCTTCACGTAGAAGATGAGCATGACTACGAGCGTGAAGGCCAGGTAGGCCAGCACCGCCCATTCCACCCAAAGCAATCCCTTGCGTGGTTTTTTCTCTATTGTGAATAAGTTCATTGTATCATCAAAGCCATTCGTTTTCCAGATACCAGTCGATGGCCTCGTTCACGCCCATGCGCAGGTCGTAGATGGGGCAGAACTCCAGCTCGCGCCTTGCGGGCGTGATGTCGCATCGCCAGTTGCGCTGTTTCAGAATGTTGTACTTGTCGTTGTTCAGGGCCGTCACCCTGCCCGTCATCCTGCCCCAGCACTCGCCCATGAGCGTCACCACGCGCAGTGCCCACAGCGGGGCCTTGAGGCGTATGAGGAAGGGCCGCCCCAACTCTTTCCAGCAGAGGTCGCTGAACGTGCGGCTCTGGTAGACCTTGCCGTCGGAGAGGAAGTATTTCCTGCCCGCCGGCCCTTTCTCCAAGGCCAGGAACACGGCCTCCACCAGGTCGCTCACATAGAGGAAGGTGATGTCCTGCCGCTTGAATCCCACCGCGAAGTCCACGTGGCGCTTGATGCTCTTGGCCAGCATGTAGTAGTCGCGCTCGCGGGGGCCGTACACCCCCGTGGGGCGCAGCACCACCACGGGCAGGCTCCCGCCCACGCCGTCGAGGAACCTCTCGGCCTGGAGCTTGCTCTCTCCGTAGGCCGTGTTGGGGCGCGGGGTGTCGGCCTCGGTGATTTCCTGATAGGGCTGTTGCTCGTGGATGGCGCCGAAGACGCTGAGCGACGACAGGTAGACAAACTTCTTGATAGGCATTTTCAGTCGCAGCAGGGCGTTGACCAGATGCTTGGTGCCGTCGGTGTTGATGCGGAAGAAGTCCTCCCGGTGAAGGCATTTGGTGGCTCCGGCAGCATGGACCACGTAGTCGAAGTCCTTGCCGCGCAGCTGCTCCACAAGCTCCTCCTCGGAGTCGAGGTTGAGATTGACGAAGTTGATGCGCTTGTCGCGCAGGTACCGCCGCGAGCTGGTGGGCCTCACGCCGGCCCATGTCTCCCAGCCACGGTAGAGGGCGTCCTCCACGATGAAACTGCCGATGAAGCCACTGGCTCCGGTTATTAATACTTTCATGGATGCAAAGTTAGCGTTTCTTTTTCATTCTGCATTCAATATTCCCTCATTTACAAGAAAATTTAAGGACTCGGCCGCCCCAGCCCCCCGCAAGAAAGGGCCTGGGCGGCGCCGATTGGCCTGGGACTTTTAGAGCGTGGCGGCCCATTGGGGCGCAGCCTGCCGGGGCTATGGTTGGCTCCGGGGAGAGGCCGCCTCCCGTCATATCATCCTGAGCAGCTCCCTCATGCCCTCGCTGGCCCCCTTGCGGATGGCGGTCACGTTGGAGTCGACGCCCACAGGGTTGGGGTCGATGAGATACACGGGGCAGCCCTGCGGAGCGTAGGCCACGAGGCCGGCTGCTGGATACACGTTGAGCGACGTGCCGATGATGACAAACACGTCGGCCTCCATGGCCGCGCGGGCCGCGCTCTCCATCATGGGCACGGCCTCGCCGAAGAACACGATGAAGGGGCGCAGCAGACTGCCGTCGCCGGCCTTCTCGCCCGGGGCCACGTCGTTGTGCTCGGGCGAGAGCTCCACCTGGTAGCGCTTGTCGTCGGGGTTGTCGCTTGAGCACGCCTTTGAGAGCTCGCCGTGCAGATGGATGACGCGGCTGGAGCCGGCGCGCTCGTGCAGGTCGTCCACATTCTGCGTGATCACCGTCACGTCGTATTTCGCCTCCATGCCGGCGATGAGCCTATGGCCCTCGTTGGGCTGGGCCTGCCACAGTTTGCGGCGCAGTCCGTTGTAGAAGTTGTTCACCAACACGGGGTCTCTGATCCAGCCCTCGTGCGACGCCACCTGTTCCACAGGATAATTCTCCCAGAGCCCGTCATTGCCGCGGAAAGTCTTGAATCCGCTCTCCACCGACATGCCGGCTCCCGTGAGGAAAACCACTTTCTTTTTCATATTCCTTCCTTTCTTCTAAGGGTTTCATCATTGCATTCCGCGCCACAAGGCGAGACGGAAGCATTAAGTTTTCACAAAAATAATAATTTTTACCCAATTGTCGGCGCAGAAATAGATAAAATATGTAACTTTGCACGTAATTAATTAAAAAATAGGATATTTAAAGATGAAGGATCAAGTAGCCTACGCCTTGGGCACGAGCATCGGCATGCAGTTGCGCCAGATGGGGGCCGAGGAGTTGGACATCAACGAGTTTGCCACCGGTGTTGGCGACGCGCTGGCCGACAAGACGGCCATAGAGCCTGCCGAGATACAGGCTGTAATCAACGAGTTTTTCAACCGCAAGACCGAGGAGCAGTCGCGCAAGGCAAAGTCTGCGGGCGAGGATTTCCTTGCCGCCAACGCCAAGAAGGAGAGTGTGGTGACGCTTCCCTCCGGCCTGCAGTATCAGGTGCTGCGCGAGGGCAACGGCAAGCGTCCGAAGGCCACCGACCAGGTGCGCTGCCACTATGAGGGCACGCTCATCAACGGCACGGTGTTCGACAGCAGCTACAAGCGTGGCGAGCCGGCCGTGTTTGGCCTCAACCAGGTCATCAAGGGTTGGACCGAGGGCGTGCAGCTCATGCAGGAAGGGGCAAAGTACCGTTTCTTCATCCCCTACGACCTCGCATACGGCGAGCGTGGCGCGGGGCAGCAGATTCCGCCCTTCGCCGCCCTCATCTTCGACGTGGAGCTCATCGAGGTGATTTGACAGTGACCGTGGCTTGTGCATGGCCCATCACCCCCATTCACCCCGCCGCCTCCATAAGCCCCCATCCCCAAAAGATTCTTTCCTCCAAGAAATTATTGATCAATAGAATATGAAGTTAGTAAGATTCGCGGCCATCGCGGCCGTTTGCGGCGCCACTCTCGCCTCGTGCAACGACTCGGCGCCTAAGAGTGATTTGAAGAACGGCATCGACTCATTGAGCTACGCCATGGGTCTGGCCCAGTCACAGAGCCTGAGCATGCAGCTTAGGGAAGGCAACGCCATCGACACAGCCTATATCGGCGAGTTTATCAAGGGCCTCAACGAAGGGGCCAAGGTGGGCAAGGACAAGAAGAAGTTTGCCTACATCGCCGGTTTGAGCGTGGGCATGGGCCTCTCCACCCAGGGTATGCAGCAGATGAACAGTATGTGCTTTGGCTCCGACACCACGCAGACGCTCTCCATGAGCAAGTTCATGGCCGGATTCACGGCCGGCATCAAGGGCAGCAAGACAGCCTTCACCATGGAGCAGGCACAGGCCATCGCCCAGCAGAAGATCAACGAGCTCAAGGCCAAGAGCGCCATCAAGCAGTATGGCGCCAACAAGGTGGCCGGCGAGAAGTTCCTCGCCGCCAACAAGAAGAAGCCGGGCGTGGTGACGCTGCCCTCAGGCGTGCAGTACAAGGTGTTGAAGGCCGGCAATGGCAAGACCATCGCCGACTCCACTTGGAGCGTCACCTTCACCTACGAGGGACGCACCATCGACGGCAAGGTGTTCGACTCCTCCAACCACGGCGGCAAGGAGACTCCCGTCACCTCGCAGGCATACCAGAACATCCCTGGTTTTGCCGAGGCACTGAGGCACATGCCCATCGGCTCCACGTGGGAAATCTACATCCCGCAGCAGCTCGCCTACCAGGCCAACCAGGCCGGCGACATCAAGCCCTTCTCCGCACTCATCTTCAAGGTGACGCTGCTCAAGGCTGAGCCCGCCGGCAAGCAGCAGAACGGGCAGTTCCCAGCGATGACGAGATAAGGCTTCAGGCCGCAAGGCCAGGCCAACAAGACAGCCGAAGGAGCCAGAAGGCAACGTGGCCCGGACCGGGACAGGAGGACGACAAGAGCCTTGCGAGGCTCATGGCCCTACCGCCCAGCAGGAGGACACAGGGCTTTCTGACTCCTTCCCCAAAATGCACAACCATAACAAAACAAAATAAAGACAAGTCTCTGAAGATAAAGTACAAACATTATGAAAAAGATTGTTTTCGCAGCTCTTGTGCTTCTCGTAGCCTCGGCCAACTGTGCCATGGCCGGGAAGAAGAAGGACAAAAAGGCCATCGCCCCCGCCGCTCCCCAGCCTGTGGCCCTGACCACTGCCGGCGACTCACTGAGCTATGCCGCCGGCGTGGGCTCCACAATGGGACTGGAGCAGTATCTTGAAGGACAGCTCCACCTTGACTCCACGCAGATGGCCGACTTCACCGCCGCCTTCGAGGAGGCCATCAGCAAGCTCGCCGACAAGAAGTTCCAGGCCATGGCCGCCGGCTATCAGGTGGCACAGACCGCCTCGCAGTCGATCCTGCCCAACTATAAGAACCGGCTCAAGGACACAGGCGTCACGTTCAACGACTCGCTCTTCTACAAGGGCTTCGTAGCCGGATTCACCAACGACACCACCCACTTCACTCCCCGCCGGGCCATGGACATGGTACGCGACCGCGCGCAGGCCGCCGAGAAGAAGGCCAACGAGGCCTGGAAGGCCGAGAACGAGGCCTGGCTGGTGGAAAACGCCAAGAAGCCGGGCGTGCAGACCACAGCCTCCGGCCTGCAATACAAGGTCATCACCATGGGCACGGGCGAGAAGCCTACCGCCGACGACAAGGTGACCGTGAAGTATGAGGGCAAGGACATCAAGGGCGAGGTGTTTGACAGCTCCTACAAGCGCAACCCGCAGACCACCACCTTCGGCTGCAACCAGGTCATCAAGGGTTGGACCGAAGCCCTCACCATGATGCCCGTAGGCTCGAAGTGGGAACTCTACATCCCCCAGTATCTCGCCTACGAGGGTCGCAAGACGGGCCCCATCAAGCCCTATTCCACACTCATCTTCACTGTTGAGCTTGAGAAGGTGGAGAAGGCCGCACCCAAGGCTGTGGTCTCCACCACTCCCAAGGCCAAGCCCGCCGCTCCCGCAAAGAAGCAGGTGAGGAGAAGAAAATAAGCCACACGGCCTATATATAATATAGGTAGCGGAGCGGACTGCCCCCAATCGGGCGGTCCGCTTTTTTTGTTTTCGGTTGCTGACAAATGCCGACAAGTTTGTCGGCAACCGTCGACAAGGCTGCCCACAAATGACGGCAACCCGAAATTGCCTGAGGACACCGTTACGGGCTGAAGCCGAAAATGTGGAACCGAGCCGGAAACACCAAGTCTGCCAAAAGAGAACAGCAGCAGCCCCGCCGCGGCCCAGAGTGCACGCAGGCCCTCGCCAACCCACAACGCCGAAAACAAATTGTCAGCCCACAGGCCCTGTTAGGGGAGATAGTCCTTACTATTTGCTCAGAAAAGGCCTATTTTAAGGATTATTTTTAGACAATGGGAATATTTTCGTGCAATTTGTCGAGTTATTCCATTTAAATTGCTATCTTTGCTAACAAATATAGAAACAATATTTTAATCACTGATAAAACATGGAAAAAATAGATTTACTGGATAAGAAAATCCTCAGCATTCTTTCCAAGAACGCGCGCATCCCGTTCAAGGACGTGGCTGCCGAGTGCGGGGTCTCCCGCGCCGCCATCCACCAGCGCGTGCAGCATCTACAGGAAAACGGTGTCATCACGGGCAGCGGTTTCGACATCAACCCCAAGAGCCTTGGCTATTCTACCTGCACATACGTTGGACTCAACCTCGAAAGAGGCTCCATGTACAAGGACGTGGTGAAGAAGCTGGAGGAAATTCCCGAAATCGTGGAGTGCCACTTCACCACGGGTTCCTACACCATGCTCATCAAGCTCTACGCCAAGGACAACGAGCAGCTCATGGACCTGCTCAACAACAAGATGCAGACCATCCCAGGCGTGGTCAGCACCGAGACCCTCATCTCCTTGGAGCAAAGCATCAAGAGGGAGATTCCCGTGAAGCTCGAAGAGTGAGCCGTGGCAACGCGATTCTGACAAACCTGGCAAGGCGGTCTCCGCGCCCCAAAGAAAGGTGGCGGGGAGACTCTTTTTTTGTTCCACCACAGCGCTCCGGCCCCATCTCACAATAAGGTGCGGGGCGAAACGCTGCCATCATTGATTCAGCAGATGACTTCTTTCAATATCGACAAGGAAATGCAACCCGTCTACGACCGCTTCCCTGAGGGTGGCCGCAGGCCGGTGATTGGACTGACGGCCAACTTCAGCGACGGCAAGGCCATGATCATGGCCCCCTATTACGAGCAGGTGGCCAAGGCCGGCGGCGTGCCTGTGCTGCTGCCGCCTACCGACGACTCCAAACTGATGGCCACCATGCTCGACCACATCGACGGGCTCCTGCTCTCGGGTGGAGCCGACTACAATCCGCTTTGGGCGGGCGAGGATCCCTCGCCGCGCTTGGGCGGCGTCAACCCCCGCCGCGACCGCTTCGAACTGATGCTCACGCGGCTGGCCTTCCACCGCCAGATTCCCATGTTGGGCATCTGCCGCGGCATCCAGACCCTGGCCATGGCCCTGAGAGGCAAGGTGGCGCAGGACATCGGGGAGTGGCTCAAGGCCAGCGGCAAGGACATGACCATCAAGCACTCGGAGGACGCCGACCGCACCGAGCCCTCCCACGCGGTGGTGTTCGACGCGGGGAGCATCCTCGACCGCATCTATCCCAACCGCGAGGGGCGGCGCCTCCTGGTCAACAGCTTCCACCACCAGGCCGTGAGCGAGGCCGGCCCCCACCTGCGCGTCATAGCCAGGGCGAAAGACGGAGTGGTGGAGGGCGTGGAGAGCAGCGACCACAAGGCCATACTCGGCGTGCAGTGGCATCCGGAGTGGCTCGGCGAGGAGGGGCAGCCCGTGTTCCGATGGCTCGTGGACGAGAGCGGAGCATTCGCCAAGGCCAAGGCGCTCCACCATGCCATCCTCACCCTCGACTCCCACTGCGACACTCCCATGTTCTTCCCCCAGGGCGTGGACTTCATGCGGCGCGACGACCGCATACTCTACGACATCCACAAGATGGCCGAGGGCCGCACCGACGCCGTCACGATGGTGGCCTACCTGCCCCAGCCCAAACCCGGCGAGGCCTTCGGCGAGAATATCGACTTGGCCGGCATCGAGCGCCACTCGGCCGACGTGCTGGCCCGCCACCCCTACATCGGCCACACAGCCGACGGCAGACCCACCATAACGCCTTTTGGCTACGCCAACCTAATCTTCGACAAGATAGAGGCCTTGGTAGAGGCCAACAGCCGCCATCTCGCCCTCGCCGCCACGGAGCGGCAGCTGCGCCAAGCCAAGGAGCAGGGCAAGAAAGCCATCTGCCTGGGCATAGAAAACGGCCTGGCCCTTGAGGGCAATCCCGGCAACGTGGAGCATTTCGCCCGCCGGGGCGTGGTCTACATCACGCTCTGCCACAACGGCGACAACGACCTCTGCGACTCGGCCCGCGGCAACAACACGCATGGGGGCGTGAGTCACCTGGGAGCCGAGGTTATAGCTGCCATGAACAAGGCGGGGGTGATGGTGGACCTCTCCCACGCGGCCGAGAAGAGCTTCTACGACGCGCTGGAAATCAGCCGCAGCCCCATCGTGTGCAGCCACTCCAACTGCAAGGCGCTCTGCGACGTGCCGCGCAACCTCACCGACGACCAGCTGCGCGCCTTGGCCAAGGCGGGAGGCGTGGCGCAAATCACGCTCTACCACGGCTTCCTCAGCAAGGACAGGGAAGCCAGCATCAACGACGCGATGGCCCATCTGGAACACGCCATCAGCCTGATGGGCATCGACCACGTGGGACTCGGCACCGACTTCGACGGCGACGGCGGCGTCAGGGGACTGGCCGACGCCTCGGAACTCATCAACTTCACCATCCATCTGCTCAAGAGGCGATACTCCACCGACGACATCAGGAAGATATGGGGTGGCAATTGGCTTAGGGTAATGAACCAAGTTCAGGCCGGTTCTGAAAATTAGGTTGATGGAATTAACAGATTAAGTATTTACGTCGTTTCGGTCGTATTCTGCATCTTTCAGCCTCAAAACGTCAAGTCTCATCGGTTGTGTAGCCCGCTACACTCCCTCTTCAACTTACGTTTTGAGTCTCGATAGCTTGCAGCCTACGCCTCGACCTAACTTTTAGAACCGACCTTCAGTCAAACAGAATATGAAACGGAAAACTATCATCATGGTAACAGCAGCTGTAGTCGCCCTCGCCGCAGGCCTGGGCTGGTACGGATATAGCAACAGCAACAAGAACGTGAACGACTTGACAGAGACGGAAGAGGAGGAGAAGGCGAGTCCCGTGGGGCCCGACTTCAACGCCGACTCGGCCTACGCCTTCACACAGGCGCAGTGCGACTTCGGGCCGCGCGACATGAACAGCAAGGGCCACGAGGAGTGCGGGGCATGGATCGTGGCCAAATTCAAGGGCTACGGCTGCAAGGTGACCACGCAGAAGGCCGACCTCAAGGGCTACGACGGCACCACGCTGAAAAGCACCAACATCATGGCACAGTACAACCCCCGGGCCACGACGCGCATACTGCTCTGCGCCCACTGGGACTCGCGGCCCTGGGCCGACAACGACCCCGACTCGGCCAACTGGCACAAGCCCATCCTTGCCGCCAACGACGCCGCCAGCGGAGTGGCCGTGATGCTGGAGATTGCCCGACTGCTGCAGAAGAACGCCCTGCCGTCGGGATTCGGAGTGGACTTTGTCTGCTTCGACGCTGAAGACTGGGGCACACCCCAATGGGAAGCCAACCAAGACGCGAGTGGCGACTTCTGGGCCTTGGGCGCCCAGCATTTCGCCGCCAACCTGCCACAGGGCTACGAGGCCCGCTACGGCATCCTGCTCGACATGGTGGGCGGCATGAACGCCAAGTTCTACAAGGAGGGAATCTCCAACCAGTATGCGCCCGAGATTGTGAAAAAGGTGTGGCGCGCAGCCCGCCAGGCGGGATTCGGCAGCTACTTTCCCCGGCAGGAGGGAGGAATGATCACCGACGACCATATCCCCCTGAACCAAAAGGCCGGTATACCCACCATCGACATCATACCCTACTATCCCGACTGCCAACAAAGCTCATTCGGACCCACATGGCACACGCTGGCCGACAACATGGACAACATCGACCGCAACACGCTCAAGGCCGTGGGACAAACTGTGATACAAGTGCTCTTCACCGAGAAATAATCCCCTACAAACCCTACACCCGTCATCCTCCCCACGCCGTGCGGGTCATCACGACGGCGATGGTCTTCATGCGGGCATAGTCGAGGCTCATGAAGAGGTATCCCTTGTAGACATTGCTGGCGCCCCAAGAGTTCTTCATGATGAAGTATTTCTTCCCACTGAGGTCGCGGGCCATGCCCACAATCTCCATCACGTGGTCGTCGGTGGTCTGACGGGTCTCAAACTCATGCTGGCGCTCGTCCTGCCCAACCTTGTCTTGATGGGGCGGCAGCACCGCCAAGCCCCGCTGCCAGTCGAAGCCCCGCTCGGAAATGTCGCCCTCCCA
The DNA here is from genome assembly GCA_004558865.1 of Bacteroidales bacterium. Taxonomy (GTDB): domain Bacteria; phylum Bacteroidota; class Bacteroidia; order Bacteroidales; family Bacteroidaceae; genus Prevotella. Next base: position 4,986 of record SFCY01000021.1, on the reverse strand, counting down.
ACACACAGGGTGGCCGGAGAAGAGCGCCTGCTCCACGCGCTCCATCAGCGTATCGATGGGCACGTTGAGGAAGCTGTCGTGCATGGCGTTGTCGGGCACCTCCAAACAAAACTCCATGCCGAAAGGATGGTGGGTGAAGCTCGTCAGGGCCACATACTCGTCGCGCATGCACACGCTGTGGGCAAATTCGCGGGGCGTATACTCCATGCCGCCCATGGCCACAACGCCCGGCAAAGGACCTATCTCACGGTCGAGCAGGTCGTTGAGGCGGGTGGTGAACGACGTGAGCTGGGATGAGCTCTCGGCGAGTTTCTGCACCTTGTTGACCAATACGGGATAATTGATCTTGCGGTCGGGATTGAAATAGGAGTCGTAGGGAATGGCCCCCGTGTCGTCGAGATAATGGATGAGCATCGGAGCCATGCCGCGCAGCGAGATTGCGCGCGTGCCGCGGGCGAAGAAGTCGCGCGTGCCATGCAGCACGAGCATCTTGCGGAACACGTATTCTGGACTCAGGTTGACCGAGTCGCCCCGCATGATATGCTCGCTCTCGATGGTGGCCAACATGCCGAAGAGCCAACAGAGGTCGCTGTTGCCCTGGTCCTTCACGGGGGTGGTTGCCACCCTGCACAGGGTGACAAACTTCCGCGCTCCGTCCTTTGGGCGGTGCGGACTGTTGCAGCCCACAAACGAGAAGACAAGGATGAGGGCAAGAATTGGAATTATGGCTTTCGTATGCTTCGACATGGGATGGTTCTGTCATTGGGCAAAATTATAAAAAAAAATGGGTTGCGCAAACAAAACACCGGGAATTTAGCAGTGGAGGCGTAGAAAGAAGAGCATATCCACATGACTCCAACCAAGACCCCGCCAACCGCAAGATCGGGTATCTGTCCTGCGAATGCCGGCTTGCATAAGATGATTGAAACGCTTCAACGAATTACTCTCTAAGTTTGCCCGAAGATTGCGGCGCAGCCGCATAAGAAGAAAAAAATGCGAATTGCCCGAATGCGCATTCGATTCATTCTCTCGATTCGCTGAGAGAATGATGATTGAGGACAAAGCGAGGGGTGGAGTCCTGCAATACGCTTCTGTATGGCAATTCCCGTTTTGCCCGGGGAAAGGACCTGGGGGAGAGGAGCAGGACAGTCGCCAGGGGCGGTGCATTAGGTTAATGCGTGTTAAAGTCATTTTTGGAGAAGTCAGCAGGCTCCCAATTCCTACCAAAAGGTAACCATAAGACCGAAAAGTGCCTTCTTGCAGGGCAGTTTTTTTTGTCGTAATTTTGCACACGCAATCAAGACAAGGCCACAAGCCAAAGTCAAGCAAGCAACAGAATATTCACCATTCAATAAAGGAAAGGAAACAAGTTATGGCAAATGTAGTTTTAATCGGTGCGACAGGATTCGTAGGCTCGGCGGTGCTCAACGAGCTGCTCTCACGCGGCCACAAGGTGACGGCCGTGGTGCGCGATTCCACCAAGCTGCCCCAAAGCAACAACCTCACGGCTGTGGAGGAGGACGTGGCCAACGTAGACGCCATCGCCAACATCGCCAAGGGCAAGGACGCTGTCATATCGGCCTACAACCCCGGCTGGTCCAACCCCGACATCAAGCGTCTCATCGAAGTGAACTATCCCAAGATTGTGGAGGCCGTGAAGAAGAGCGGCGTTGGCCGTCTGCTCATCGTCGGCGGCGCAGGCACGCTCTTCGTCAAGCCAGGCCTACGCGTGGTCGACTCGGGAGCCATCCCCGCCGAAATCATGGACGGCGTGCGCCCCTTGGGCAACTTCTATCTCCACTATCTGACCAAGGAGCACGACCTCGACTGGGTGTTCTTCTCTCCTGCCGGCGCATTCGACGAGAAAGGCTCTCGCACGGGCAAGTTCCGCCTCGGCAAGGACGACCTCGTCATCGACCCGAAGACCAACTCCAGCCACATCTCCGTACAGGACTACGCCGTGGCCATGGTCGACGAGTTGGAGAAGCCAGCCCACCACAAGGAGCGCTTCACCATCGGATACTAAGCAATATAGGAGGAGCGGCCATTCGGCCGCTCCTCTTTTCGTAAACCATAACGCCAGTAAGACAATGGCGACCGGCCCGCGCTTGACGGCTGCAAGGAGCCCACGAAGCCGGAGTGAAAGCTATGGAATAGCCACAAACAAGACGTTTTTCTTTGCGGTTCCCTTTGTTTACGCTAACTTTGCAACAAAAAGAACTTTTATGATGAACCAACTTACTGTCGTTTTTGTCTTGTTGGTTGCCGCCGAGCATCTCTACATCATGTTTTTAGAGACCTTTGCAACCACATCGCGCCATACTTCCAAGACGTTCGGCATCGGCGTGGACGAACTGGGCAACCGCCATCTCTCCACATTGTTGAAGAACCAGGGGGTCTACAACGGCTTGCTGGCCGCGTTGCTGGCCTTTGCCGCCATTGGCCAGGACCTGCTATGGAGCCGCCTGCTGTTAGGTTATGTCATCCTTGCGGCCCTCTACGGAGCCTGGAGCAGCAACCCAAAGATTCTCTTCAAGCAAGGAGGGCTTGCCATAGTGGCCTTGGCGGTGAGCTTCATGGGGTGAGACGAGACCGGTTGCCAATCATGGCCGGACGGGCGATCTCCCAGCCGCAGGGGGAGCTTGAGACCCCACACCCCCATTTGGTAGTTTGCTGACATTCGCCTCAAGCCGACTACAGCCCATTCTCATCCAAGAACCGCTCCACCTTGCCCCATACAAACTGGGGGGTGATGCGGGCATAGAGTTCGTCGTAGGGCAGGCCGAGCTGCTCCCCCGGGGGCATCAGCTCGTCGAGGCTGGCCCATGAGGCCGGCACGTTGTCGCACGGAATCCAAGTGCGCGGGTCGCGACCCGGCGACACCACCACGAACGAGGGCTTGCCGTGGGCATGCATGATATGGCGCGCGCCACCCTCATTGCCAAAATAGAAGGTGACAAAGGTGGCCAGCACCGACAGCTCGCGCTGGCTCTTGGCCTCCACCCCCAAGAAGATGTGCGCGTCGTTGCCACACAGGTCGTAGACCTCGGCTGCGTCGGCGGCCTCCTTGCCGGGAGCGTAGTTGAACACTATCTGCGCCTCGGGCCGGCGGGCAATGAGCCGTTGCGTGATGAAGGCCATGTATTTCAGCGGCCACCGCTTCTCGTCGAGCTTGGCCGAGACACCCACCAGGACGATGGGCCTCGCAAGGTCGATGCCCTGCTCCTGGAGATAGCGGGCATAGCGGCGCCGCTCGTCGTCGGTGACGGAGAGCGAGATGTGGGGGTCGAGGCGCTTGAATCCCAAGGGGCGCAGCATGTCGAGGTCGTGGCTGATGGCCGTATCGCCCTTGCGGAAGCGGTGGATCCTGTGGTTGTAGACCCACCGCGTGTAGGACTTCTCCAGTCCGATGCGGTAGCGGCTGCTGGGCGAGAACAGGGCGAAGCCCATGGTGTTGAGGGTGGAGCGCATGTCGATGATCACGTCGTAGTGGTCGCGCCTCACCACGCGCCACATCTTGCCAAAGTTGCGCCAGAGCGAGTGCCGCTCGCGCTCGGTGAAGGTAATGATATGGTCGATGGAGGGATGGCCGCGGAAGAGCGGCTCTATCTTTTGGTTGAGCACGAAGGTGACGTCGGCCTGCGGGTCGTTCTCCTTGATGCTGTTGAGCAGACAGGTGGCTATGACGGCGTCGCCCATCTGGCGGAATCTGATGACGAGATATTTCATTGCTTTTCTGTGTTGTTGTGTTGCGGCGGCTACTGGCGTGCCCTCAGGCGCCGCTCGATGATTTTGGCCACAAGCACGAACTGGTAGAAGCCGTCGAGCGCGCTGCCGATGAATCCGGGCGTGCCGTTGAGGAATCCACGCGACATGACATACGACTTGAAGAACCTCCACCACGGGCGCCAGAGCAGTTCGCCCACGCCCCACTGCTTGTCCTTCTTCTTCTCCAGCTCGCCATCTGTGTAGCGGTTGATTTTCTCCACGATGTCGCCGACGTAGTTCTCGGCCAAATGGATGAGTTCCACGCCGCGCTCGCGTGCGTCGACGCGCTCCACGCGGCCGCTCACGTGGGGCATGACATGGATGATCGGCGGCCACGTGGTGCCCTGCTTGGCGAAGAACCTCAGCTGGTAGTCGTGCCCACGCTCCCGGTGGAGCTGGTTGAGCACCCTGTTGCGGCGGGGAATCCAGAGCCCCCGTGGACAGTCGGGTCGGCCAACCATGCGGTAGAGGTAGTCCCTGAGCTGGGGGGTGACCAGCTCGTCGGCGTCTACCACCAAGATCCAAGGCCCCCGAGCCGCATCGAGGGCAAACTGGCGGGCCGGCTCTACGATGTTGCAGTCGCCCTTCGGAAAGGTCACGATGCGGCAACCATATTGTCGGGCGATGTCGGGCGTGTGGTCGGTACTCTCCATGTCGCACACCACAATCTCGTCAAAGTCCTTTACGCTCTCCAACACCTGTGGGAGGAACTTCTCCGCATTGTAGGTGTTGACCTCATGGGAGAAGGGGATGAGCCTTTGCGGGGAGGCCTCGCCCATGGTGCGCCGCAGCTCCTCGCTGCCCATGAGCCGCATCATGGCCTCGGCCAGTCCCTCCGTGTCGCCTACCTTGGGCACGAGGTAGCCGTTGACCCCATCCTCTATCACCTCGCGCGGACCGCACTCGCAGTCGTACGACACCAAGGGGAGCTTGCACCCGGCAGCCTCAAGGAGAGCAAGCGGCAGCCCCTCAAAGTTGGAGCTCATCACAGCCATGGAGTGGCTGGCATACTCGCTGGCCATGTCGGTGCGGGTCCCCACGAGGTGGACGCAGTCGGCAAGGTAGCCATCGTCGATCTGGCGCTGCAGGGCGGGGCGGAGCTTTCCCTCGCCGTAGATATCCAACTGCCAGTCGGGAAACTTCTTCCTCACAATCTTCCAAGCCTCGATGAGATGGTCGAAGCCCTTTTGGTAGGTCAGCCTGCCCACGGCCATGGCG
>SFCY01000153.1 GCA_004558865.1 Bacteroidales bacterium | reverse complement strand
GGTGTGGGATGTTATGTGCCATTTTAAGAAATACTTGACCAAAGTCCTTTGTTTTAGTTACTCCTTACCCGGAAATCTATTAGTTTTTATAGAGGAAAGGTAGGAATAAATAATGGGACAGCAAAATAAAAACAACCTCCTCACGTATGTCAAGGCGTGAATGTTTCTTAAATTGCCCGTCAATGCGGGATTTTTCATTATCTTTGCAAAACAATCGAAACATACATTCATTTTTAAAGGCTGAATCCAAAACATAGTATTATGAACATATCTCATCAGTGGCGTCTGTTCTTCCGGTCGTTTTCGCGATGCGCGTCTTCTCCAGCCATGGCTGCGTTTTCCTGTCGTTGTGCGGTCCGTCGGTTGTGCGGAGATTCTCTTGTTGTCATCCCTCAACCAGCGCAGGCATCCTCCATCAATCCTTCCAAGAAGCGGCTTCGGTTCTGGCTTCTTGCCTCTCTCTTTCCCCTTAGCCTGCACGCCTTGGCGGCTGATGTGGTTTGGTTCGATGGAAAGAATCCTGTGGCCTATTCCGTCTGCACCCAACGCGACAAGGTTGTCGACGTGGCCCTCAGCATGTTCTCTTCCGACATGAGGGCGGTCACAGGACTTGACGCCAACAAGAAAGGCAATGCTCCCATCGAGATTTACCAGCTCGACCGGTTGACCGACAAGGAGTTCGGCCAACTCTCCAAATATTCCGTTCCCATCCATCAGTTCATCACCAAGCGCGATGCCTTCTATCTGGCCAACACGGGGCGCAAGATTATCGTTGTTGGTAGCAATGGGCGCGGCACAGCCTACGGCATCATGCAACTTTCACGTCTTGCTGGTGTCTCGCCTTGGATTTGGTGGGGCAGTGTGGCGCCGCAACGGCAGCGCACTCTCGTGATGAAGGACGGTTTCCGTTCCCTGCAGATTCCGCAAGTGGAATACCGCGGACTCTCCATCGACGCTGAGGGTTGGTCGCTGCGCGAGTGGAGCCACCGGCGTATGGACCGCCATCTGCCCGTCGGCTCCATTGGGCCGCAGACCTACAAGAGGCTGTTCGAGTTGATGATTCGTTTGCGCGCCAACCTCCTTTGGCCGGCCGACGATGCGGGCACGAAGGCTTTCTTCCATGTCAAGGGCAATGCCGAGGTGGCCGACAGCTGCGGCATCATCATCGGAAGCGAGGACCCGATGCTCCGTTCCAACAAGTCGGAATGGAACAGCCGAATGGGTGTCTATAACTATGCCACCAACCATCACCAAATGCTCCGCTACTGGGAGGACGGCCTGAAGTTGGCGGGCAACACCGAGGCCCTCTTTACCTTGGGATTGGGCAGGGGCTCGGCCGCGAACATTGCCACTGCCCACGATGGACGGCAACTGTTTCTCAAGGTGATTCACGAGCAGATGAAGCTGACGAAGAAGACCGAGGACAAGCTCAACAAAAAGAACAAGCACAAGAGTCGCGAGTATGAGTGGCTCTTGGTGGTCGACGACGATGTGCGCCGCCTCCTCGATGAGGGGATGCAGACGCCGGAGGCTCCCATCCTCATCTGGCCCGACGATGGCTACGGCTACATGCTCCCCATGGGGCGTGGCGGTGGCTCCAAGCAGCGTGGCGGCGACGGCATACTCTACCATCTGAGCTACGAGGGTTCTCCCCACGATTATTTATGGCTGGCCACCACCCAACCCGGACTCATGGCCTCCCAGCTTGACGAGGCCGTGGCCAAGCGCGCCGACAAGGCATGGATTGCGGTGGTCCATGAGCCCAAGGTGGCGGCTCTACAGCTCAGCCTGTTTTTCGACAAGGCTTGGAACGCCAACGCTGTGCGCCAGGACAACATCGAGCGTTGCTTGACCGATTGGCTCTGCCAGCAGTTCGGCCCCACCGTGGGACAGCGTCTGGTTCCTGTCATGCGGGAGTATTTCAGGCTTACAGCCATCCGCAAGCCAGAGCTGATGGGCTGGAATAGGGTGGGGGAGGCCGACCCAGCCAAGGCTGCCGCCATCCCTGTGAATGACACCGAACTCAGCACGGATGATTTTGGCAATGAGTTGGAACGCTACCTCGCCGATTATCAGAAGCTCTCAGCGCGGGTGGATGAGATTTCCTCACAGGTGACTCCCCATCTCAGCGACGCCTTCTTCACGGCCATAGCCTATCCCATCAAGGCTTCGGCGGCAATGGCTGCCAAGCAGCTCTTCTCGCAGGAGGCCCGCGACCTGTCACGCCCCGGCACTTTCCATCACGACGAGGAAGCCTTGGAGGCCGCAGTGGCGAGTCTCAACGCCTACGACGGCATCAACAGCCTCACGGAGCAATATTCTACCTTGGCTTCCGGCAGGTGGGCCGGGCTGATGAATGCCGCTCCCCGCGGCTTGCAGGTGTTCCAGTCGCCCTCGCTGCCCGCCGCCGTCACCGACAAGGAGCGGAAGCAATACCGCAATGCCCCTCTGCTCACCCCGCGCCTCGACCAGGAGAATGCGGTCGCCATGAATGCCTCCCAATACGATGGCAGCACGGGCACCGTCACTCCAGTCCCGATGCTGGGCCATAGTATGCGGGCTGTGAGGATGGCGCCAGGGTCTTCGCTCCATTTCACATTCCGCCTCTCCTCCCAGTCAGACGCTTGTCTCTATTTGGGCTTCGTGCCCTTCCATGCTGCGGGCAGTGGTCGCCAGCGGGTCAGTGTGAGTTTTGACGGTGCCCAGCCTCTCGTGTTGGACCTTGCCTGTGCCATGCAGTCTGAGGAATGGCAGCGGGCTGTATTGCGAGGGCAGCTTGTCAAGCGCATCCCCATCACGGTTGGAGGTTTCCAGTCGCGCCACACGCTCAACATTACGGCCATCGATGAGGGCATCTGTCTCGACCAGTGGATGATAGATTTCCTTAAAGAAAGGAGCTTCTATCTCATGCCTACCAATTAAGGTCGGTGGCATCCCGCATAGGGTGGGACTGCATCTGGGAGGCAGCATCGCATAGTTGCCTGCATATCATAATGGATATGACTATCCTCAACTGGCCAGCCGAGGCTCCGTCTTACAACGATGGGCGTGGTTCTGTCATCCACCCGCAGGCACCTTGTGGGCAGGAGTGGAGCCGTCTCCAGCCTTAAACGCATCTTGCGGACGTATCTTTATGGGGTACATTTTTGGGTTAATCATTTTGAAGAATAAAGAAGAATAAAGAAGAATAAAATAGAATCTATGAATCGTGAATTGAGAATTGAGGATGGGTTCATGCCTTTCCTTGGCCATGAGACCTATTTTCGTGTGGTGGGAGAGCCTTCCTCCGACAAAGCTCCGTTGCTCCTGCTCCATGGCGGCCCGGGCAGTACCCACAACTACTTCGAATTGCTCGACGGCATCGCGCTTTCCGGCCGTCAGGTCATCAGCTACGACCAGTTGGGATGTGGCAAGTCTTATCTTGACGGACATCCTGAGCTGTGGACGCTCAACACTTGGCTCGACGAGTTGGAAGCCCTTAGGAATCACCTGCATCTTGACCGCCTTCACATTTTGGGGCAGTCGTGGGGCGGAATGATGATTTTGGCTTGGCTCATCGATCGGAAACCCGAGGGAGTGTGCTCTGCCATCCTTTCCAGCACATTGTCGTCGAGCCGGCTGTGGGGGCATGAGCAGCACAGGCTTATCTCCTTCATGTCGCCCGAGGACCAGGCTGCCATTCGCAGGGCGGAACAGAGTGGCGACTTCGACAGCGAGGATTATCTTCGTGCCAACGGGCATTACACGGAACGCCATGCGTGCAGCATCACTTCTGACAGTCCTGAATGCCTACGCCGCGAGAAACGCTTCGGCACTGAGAGCTACAATGTGGCTTGGGGGCCCAACGAGTATATGCCTTGGGGCAACTTGAAGGACTTCGACTATACAGCCCAATTGGGCAGTATCTCCCAGCCCTCGCTCATCATCAGTGGAACCAACGACGAGAGCACTCCCTTGCTGGCCAAGACCATGTACGACGGCATTCCCAACAGTCGTTGGGAGCTGCTCGATGGTGCCCGCCATTTGACTTTCGCCGACCAGCCCGAACGCTATATCCGCATCGTTTCAGAATGGTGCAGTGAGCACGACTAAACTCTTCCTCACCCAAAAAGGAATGTGATTATCCGCAATCATCAAACCGAATCTTCAGCAACTGTAGAATTGGGAAGCGTACCCGACTGCAGGGATCGTGCCTTGCGCCGGAGACCCACCCCAGCCCTCCCTAAGGGGGAGGGGGAGAAGAATCGCTACTAAGATGTAATTCAAGTTCCGCAAGTTCAAGGCACAGCGGATATTTTCCGTGGAATCATGGTAAGTTTATATGTAAAGGGGAAGGAAAATGGTCATGTCCAGGCTTACGCTCCTACCGGAGCTATGGTT
>SFCY01000020.1 GCA_004558865.1 Bacteroidales bacterium | reverse complement strand
AATTATGGACTACTTACTTGCCGGTGCAAAGATAACTAATTTCCCAGTGAATCTGTAGCGCAGGGATAAAATGTTATTTCCCGTTTTACTCAGGGAAAGCCCCCTGTGGTGAACTGAATATTTACGTTGTTGAGGGTGAGCGTGTTGGTTTGCGGGTCGTAGCTCATCTGTCCCGTCACGCCCTCAATGGCGGAGAGGTCCTCGCGATTGTCGTCGGTCACCTGTGTGCCGGCCACATAGAGTTCGTATTTGTTGGTCACCTTTGTGGCCTCAATCTTCACTTCAGAGGTCACGTAGTTGCCATCTGCATCCACTATGGACTGCTGGTTTTCGTCGAAGTGTCCTCCGACTGGCTGGGTGATGGAGCAGTCCTCTAATGTGATATTGCTGAAGTCGCACATTGAACCATTTTCTCCATTTCCCACAGCTGTAATGTTGGCCTTGCGGATTACGAGCGTCTCAGAGTAGCTTGCTGAAATGCCATAGCTGCCCTTGGCGGAGAGCGTGCAGTTCTCGATGGTCAGGTTTCCCCCGAAAGCAAAGACGGCGCAATTCTGGCTCTGCGTGTTCAGTGTGCCGTTGCCATTGATGGTAAGGGCCTGTTGTCCTTGAATGGCTGCGTAGGGACCGTCGATGTTCACGCTGTTGGTGCCAGCCACTTCGATGGTGAGCCCGTCGATGGCCGACCTAATTCCAATTGCGCTGCTGGAGGTGATGGTGGCATCCTGGAGCCTCAGCACCTTGGTCTCGGGATTGTAGCTCACTTGCCCAGTCACCCCGTCGATGGCACTGAGGTCACCCCGGTTGTCGTCGGAGACCTGAGTGCCGGCAACCCACAATTGATACTACGCCCGCACTGTTGATGGTAGCGCGAACATTGCAAGGAACAGTGCTGCTATCACTGCGAACCTGTTCTTTAGGAATGTTTTCATAAATAATGTTTTGCGTCGCCTTACAGCGACAGGTTAGAAGTTAGTTAGTGAATTTCTAAGAGTTGTTTCAAGACAACCTTGTTCTTGGTTTTTGCTGCAAAATTACACAAAAATGTGCCAGGGAAATCCCTTTGTTGTGAAAAAACATTATCATTTTCAGAAATTCGAAACCGAATGTCAAACCTTTGGTCGATGCCGGATTTGTGTGTCTTCGTCAACCCTGAAGGACATTTGGAGAATTGTAGAAAATTCTAAAAACAGCCTAAAACTCTATAAATGGACTTTGCTCTCAGACCTGTTTCAAGATTTACACAGAATTTAGCATTAACTTTGCAGTGAAATTATTTGAAATGTAGAAAATGAACATCTTTTATTCATTGCTTGCCAACCTCAACTACACAACCATCTTCATATTGATGATGGTTGAAAGCACCGTTATTCCTTTTCCTTCAGAGGTCGTTGTGCCACCGGCCGCCTATCAAGCCGCAGCTGGCAACCTCAATATTTGGCTTGTTCTCCTTTTCGCCACATTGGGGGCTGTAGTCGGGGCCATCATCAATTATGCCGCTGGTTATTATCTTGGCCGACCAGTCATCCATCGTTTTGCCAACAGCCGTGTGGGCCGGCTCTGCCTGCTCAGCCAGGAGAAGATGGAGAAAAGCGAGAAGTACTTCAACGACCATGGTGCCATTGCTACTCTCTCGGGTCGGCTGGTGCCTGGCATACGACAGCTTATCTCAGTGCCTGCAGGCCTCGCAAAGATGAACTTTGGCAAATTTCTTCTTTATACTTCGTTGGGAGCCGGTGCTTGGAACGTTATTCTTGCCATCCTCGGATGGTACCTCCATTCGTTCGTACCACAGGATCAGCTGCAATCAGCCATTGATGCTTATAGCGGTCATATCAAAGTCGTAATCATCACGCTTGCCGTTGCTGCCTTGGCATTCTTCATTGTCAAGAGATTATTGAGGATGCTTACGGCCAAGGAAAGGGCTTAGATTTCGGCAGAGGCCATACCTTTCACCGCACACAGCCTTTATAATGGGCTAAGAGCGGAAGTCTGTGCAATTACAACTTTCGCTCTTGCTTGAATACCGTATTCCCTGATTATGTCATGGTAGTCTTCTATCAGATGGTGTTTGAAGAGAACAGCGCAACAAAAAAAGGCAGGCGTCCCGTGGGATGCCTGCCTTTGCCTGTAAGGCAAGAGTGGTGTTATTTCTTGAAGTAACGGTTGTAGAGTCCGATGAAGCCGGCTGCGTGGCGAGCCTCGTCCTTGGCCATCTCGTGGATGGTGTCGTGGAGAGCGTCAGAACCCTCGGCCTTGGCCTTCTTTGCCATTTCGAACTTCTCTGCGCAAGCTCCCTTCTCGGCTTCGATGCGCACCTCAAGGTTGGTCTTGGTGTCGTGGAGAATCTCGTTGCCAAGCAATTCTGCATAGCGGCTGGCGTGGTTGGCCTCTTCCATGGCGTAGTGCTCGAAGGCGCGAGCCACCTCAGGATAGCCCTCACGGTCGGCCTGGCGAGCCATGGCCAAATACATGCCCACCTCTGTGCACTCACCTGCGAAGGTATTCTTGCAGTGGGCTACAATATCCTCGCTCACCTTGTCAGTGTAGGCGCGGCCCAATTCGTGAACAGTAGCAAACTCGGGAGTGTTGTCCTCGGTGATCTCCTTGAACTTAGAGGCGGGAGCACCACAGAGCGGACACTTGGCGGGAGCTTCCTCGCCTTCATAAACGTAACCACAAACCGTACAAATGAATTTCTTTTTCATAATGAATTTTGTATTTTTAAGTTGTTAGCCACCGCCTTCCCTAAGGCGATGGCATTGTTCTTTCTTTATATATCCTTGGCTATGCAGTCCTTGCAGATGCCCTTGTAATAGAGTTGCTTCTCGTCTACAAGATGCCCCTCGCAGAAAAACTGCCTATCCATTGTTGGTGCCTGTTCCTTGAAAAGGTCGAAGACCTTTCCACACTTCTTGCAATAGAAGTGTACGTGTGGGTCTGTATTGCCGTCGTAGCACACCCTATGGTCGTCGATGGTGATCATCTGCGCCACGTGGTTGTCGGCAAACATTCTGAGTGTGTTGTATACTGTCGTCTTGCTGAGAGTGGGAATTTCTCCGCTCATGCCTTGATAGACATCGTCTACAGTGGGGTGGGTTGCATGCTTTAACAGATAATCCAGTATAGCAATGCGCTGCATGGAAGGACGAATCCCATGCTCCATTAGTCGATTGTATGCGTCAACAGTTTCCATGTATGCGTTGTTGTTTGTTTCAAGTGCAAAGGTAGACATTATTTTTTAATATGCCAAATAATTTTGTACTTATTACAAATAAAATTTGTGAATCTTCAGCGGATGCTTGGCAACTGTCGACGCATAAGCGTCAGCCAATGATTTGGGCAACAAGTTCTTCGGGGCTGACCAGTGATTGCTCGCCACTGGCCATATTCTTCAGTGTCACTTTCCTGGCTTCAATCTCGTTGTCGCCGGCAAGGGCCACGAAAGGTATGCCTTTGGCGTTGGCGTAGCTCATCTGCTTCTTCATTTTGACCTTGTCGGGGTATACCTCCACGCGGATGCCGGCCTTGCGTGCCTTGGCGGCGATGGGCAGGCAGTAAGTGGTCTCTTTTTCGCCGAAGTTGATGAAGAGCAGCTGTGTGGTGCTGATGGCCTCCTTGGGATAGAGGTCGAGAGCGTTGAGCACGTCGTAGATGCGGTCTGCACCAAAGGAAATGCCCACACCAGAGAGTCCAGGCATGCCGAAGATGCCAGTGAGGTTGTCGTAGCGTCCGCCGCCCGTGATGCTGCCCATTGGCGTGTCGAGGGCCTTGACTTCAAAAATGGCGCCCGTGTAGTAGTTGAGGCCTCGCGCCAAGGTGAGGTCCAGCTGAATCTCGTTGTGGAGTCCCACCTGCTTGAGTGTGGAGAGGATGAATCGCAGCTCCTCTATGCCTTTGAGTCCGATTTCCGAATCCTTGAGCGCCTCCTGCATGGTGGCGAGCTTGTCCTCGTTGGTGCCGGAGAGGGCGATGATGGGTTGGAGCTTCTCGATGGCCTCGGGGCTGATGCCGTCGGCTCTCAGCTCCTCGTTGACATTGTCGATGCCTATCTTGTCCAGCTTGTCGATGGCCACAGTGATGTCCACAATCTTGTCGGCCTCGCCAATCATCTCAGCGATGCCCGTTAGGAGCTTGCGGTTGTTGATTTTGATTTGCACGCGAATGCCGAACCGCTGGAACACGGTGTCAACAATCTGCATGAGTTCCACCTCGTTGAGCAACGAGTCGGAGCCAACCACGTCGGCGTCGCACTGATAGAACTCGCGGTAGCGTCCTTTCTGCGGACGGTCGGCGCGCCACACAGGCTGAATTTGGTAGCGTTTGAAAGGCAGTTGGAGTTCGTCGCGGTGCATCACCACATAGCGTGCGAAGGGTACGGTGAGGTCGTAGCGGAGTCCTTTTTCGCAGAGCCGTGTCTGGAGATAGAGCGTGTTGCGGCCCATGAGTTCCTCGTCGCTGATGTTTTTCAGGTAATCGCCTGAGTTGAGAATCTTGAAAAGTAGCTTGTCGCCCTCTTCGCCATATTTTCCCATCAGCGTGTGGAGTGTTTCCATAGCCGGAGTCTCGATCTGCTGGAATCCATAAAGGGCATAGACATCCTTTATGGTGTTGAAGATGTAGTTGCGCTTCGCCATTTCCTCAGGGCCGAAGTCGCGTGTTCCCTTAGGAATACTTGTATTGTTTGCCATTTGTTATCCTTATTATATATAATGTATAGATGAGTGCGTCCCGCTCCCTGTTTGGGGGCGAGGACGCTTGATGGGGAAATTCTATTTGTTTCTTACAATTGTCTGCTCTCTGTCGGGGCCGATGGAGATGATGCCGATGGGAGTCTCCAAGAAGTCCTCCAAGAATTTGATGTAGTCGTTGAAAGCCTGTGGGAACTGTTCTTGCGAGGTGAACTTCGTCATGTCGGTCTTCCAGCCCGGCATTTCCTTGTAGACGGGTTTCACGTTGTCGATGGAATAGGGGAGTTCCGTCGTCACAGTTCCGTCGGCCAGCTCGTAGCCCACGCATGCCTTGATGGTGTCGAAGCCGTCGAGCACGTCGCTCTTCATCATGATGAGTTCGGTCACTCCGTTGACCATGATGCTATAGCGCAGCTGCACCAAGTCGATCCAGCCACACCGGCGCTCGCGTCCGGTCACAGCTCCATACTCATGGCCGATGGCGCGTATGGTCTTGCCCGTCTCGTCGAAGAGCTCCGTTGGGAAAGGCCCTGAGCCCACACGTGTGCAATAGGCCTTCATGATGCCGTAGACATTGCCCACCTTGTTGGGGCCGATGCCCAGCCCAGTGCATGCTCCGGCGCAGATGGTGTTGCTTGAGGTGACGAAGGGATAGCTGCCGAAGTCCACGTCGAGCATCGTGCCTTGCGCGCCTTCGCAGAGGATGCTTTTCCCCTCGCGGAGCAAGTTGTTCACCTCGTGCTCTGAATCGACGATGGGGAACTGGCGAAGATAGTCAACGCCCTTGAGCCATTTCCTCTCCACCTCGTCAAAGCCTTCGAAGTCGTTCCAGCCTAAGGCCTTGAGCATTTTCAGGTGGCGTTGCTTGTGCTGTTCGTATTTCTCGTCGAAGTGGTCCAAGATGTCGCCCACGCGCAGACCGTTGCGGCTCACTTTGTCGGTGTAGCAGGGGCCGATGCCTTTGCCGGTCGTGCCCACCTTGTTCTTGCCTTTGGCGGCCTCGTAGGCGCGGTCGAGGATGCGATGGGTTGGCATGATGAGGTGAGCTTTCTTGGAGATGTGGAGACGCTCCTTGAGCGGATGGCCGCTCTTTTCCAAATCCTCGGCCTCATCCATGAAGAGGTCGGGAGCCAGCACCACTCCGTTGCCGATGATGTTGACCTTGCCGCCCTGGAAGATGCCGGAGGGGATGGAGCGCAACACATACTTCTGTCCCTCGAACTCCAGCGTGTGGCCTGCGTTGGGGCCGCCTTGGAAGCGTGCTACGACATCATAATTCGGTGTGAGTACATCCACAACCTTTCCTTTGCCTTCGTCGCCCCACTGTAGACCCAGCAGGACATCTACTTTTCCTGTTTTCATTTTATAGAATTTTGTTTTTGCGTTTCTTCCTTGCTCATCCTCATTCTGCAGGCTCCACAAATGCCGTAGACGTAGAGTGTGAAGTGGTCGCCCAAGAAGCGTCCCGACTTCGACTTGAGCACAGCCTCGGCCACATCAGTCTTCCTCACCTCAGTCTTCTTGCCGCATACGGTGCAGATGCGGTAGAGGTGGTTGGCCGAATCGACGCACACCTCGTATTTGGCCCCGTCGCCCGACAGATACTTCACCACGATGCACAACTGCTGCAGGAGTGACATCGTGTTGTAGAGCGTGGCGCGCGCCACGCGGAAGTTGTCGTTCTTCAAGGCTTCATTGAGCTCGCCCAAGGAAAAAGGCCCCTTCATCTCAAGCACGGCGTCGAGGATGTGGTCACGCTCGCGGGATCTGTGGAGCTTGTTTCCCGAGAGGTGATTTTCCAAAATATGCCTTGCCTTTTCCTTTGCGCGTTGTTCCATGCACCAATGATGATGATATTTGTTACAAAGATAGTGATTTTATTTGAAAAGCAAGGCAAAGCACCGGAAAACTTTCCCTTTTGCCGTTTTTCCTATGGTTTGCCTTATCGCCAGAAGGAGTCGCCGGCCGCGATAACGGGAAAAGGCGGAGAAGCCGGCTTGGGCTTTCTCCGCCTTTTGATGGTTGTATGAGTTTGGCCCCTCTCCAATCAGAGTGCCGTGCGGGCAGCCTCTTGAAGGATCTCGCTCAGCGTGGGATGGATGTGTACCATGTCGGCCAGTTGCCGCACAGTAGCTCCCATGTTCATCAGCGCGGCCACTTCCTGCACCATGTCGGCAGCGTGGGCGCCGTAGGCATGGCAGCCGAGCAGCTTGCCGTCGGGAGCGGCGATGAGCTTCAGCATGCCCTCGGTGGCCTCCATAGACAGGGCGCGGCCATTGGCACGATAGAAGCCTTTGAAGGTCTTGTATTCCAAACCTTGCTCCTTGCATTGCTCCTCTGTGGGACCCACTCCGGCTGCCTCGGGAGAGGTGAAGACGGCTGCGGGCATGATGTCGAGGTGGATGTTGTCGCTCTTGCCGAGAATCGTGTTCACCGCGCGGAAGCCCTGGAACGAGGCAGCGTGGGCCAACATCTGGCGGGCGTTGCAGTCGCCGATGGCGAAGATGTGCCCCACGTTGGTGCGCATGTTGTCGTCGACGATGATGCCGCGGCGGTCGGTGGCCACACCGGCTTTGTCAAGTTGCAGACCCTCGATGTTGGCTTTCCTTCCTGTGGCCACGAGAATCTTCTCCGCCTCAATGGTCTGCTCCTTGCCTTTGCGCTCGAACTTCACCTTGTTGCCGTCGATCTGCTTCACGCCACTCTGGAAGTAGAACTCGATGCCCTGCTTCTCCAAGAGTTTGCGCAGTCGCTTGGCGATGTCGCCGTCCATGGTAGAGAGGCTCTCCTTGAGAAATTCCACCACGGTGACCTTGGAGCCGAAGCTGTGGAGGATGTAGGCAAACTCCATGCCGATGACGCCTGCCCCGACGATGCAGATCGACTTGGGCAGCTCTTTGAGCGAAAGCAGCTCGGTAGAGGAAATCACCGTCTCGCTGTCGATACCCGGAATGGGTGGCATCTTGGGCAGGGAGCCAGTGGCGATGAGGATGTTCTTGCCCTCAATGTCCTCGCCCTCGACCGTGATGGTGTGGGCGTCCTTGAAGGTGGCGCTTCCATGAATGAAAGTGATGCCCGGCTGGGAGAGCAGTGTCTCCACGCCCTCCACGAGCTGTCTCACCACGCCCTCCTTGCGTTGCATGGCGCGGACGAAAGCCTCGGCCTTCTCTTCGCTGGTCAGCTGCGACTCGCCCACCAGCTCCGCGTCGTGGGCCAGCGACTTGGTGGGGATGCAGCCGATGTTGAGGCATGTACCTCCCGCTGTCCGGCTCTCCACGATGGCCACCTGCAGTCCCTCCTTGGCGGCATAGTGGGCGGCGTTGTAGCCACCGGGGCCACTGCCTATGATAATCAAATCAAACTGTCTCATAGGCAGTTGAGGGTGCAGTTGGACACGTGCGGCTCCTTAGCTGCCAACACGTCGTCCACGCGTTTGATGGGCGTATTGTGGGGGGCCTCTTTCACCGTCTGCGGCTCGTTCTTGGCCTCTTGGGCTATCTTGTGCATCACGTCGATGAAGCCGTCGATGGTCTCCTTGCTTTCGTTCTCGGTGGGCTCTATCATCATGGCCTCATGGAAGAGCAGAGGGAAGTAGATGGTGGGGGCGTGGTAGCCATAGTCGAGCAGACGCTTGGCCACGTCCATCGTGGTCACGCCCGTCGACTTGTCCTTCAGGCCATTGAACACGAACTCGTGCTTGCACAGGCCTTCGATGGGCAGCTCGTAGTCGTCCTTCAGGCATTCCTTGATGTAGTTGGCGTTGAGTGTGGCGAGCGGGCCAACCATCTTGATGTTCTCCCTGCCGAGCGTAAGGATATAGGTCAGCGCGCGGAGCTCCACGGCGAAGTTGCCATGATAGGGGTTCACCGATATGGCGAAGTCCTTGTCCGCGGCTGAGTTGTTCACGGGGAGGAACTGCTCCAAGCCTGCCCTCACGCCTACGGGGCCTGAGCCGGGGCCGCCGCCTCCGTGGGGAGTGGAGAAGGTCTTGTGCAGGTTGACGTGCATCACGTCGAATCCCATGTCGCCAGGGCGGCAGGCGCCAAGCATTGGGTTGAGATTGGCCCCATCGTAGTACATCAGTCCGCCGCAGTCGTGGATGAGCTGGGTAATCTCGGGAATGTCATACTCGAACAGGCCGAGGGTGTTGGGATTGGTCATCATCATGGCAGCGATGTCGTCGCCGAGCAGGGTCTTCAGATGGTCCACGTCGACGCGCCCGTCGGCCTTGCTCTTCACCTCGACAATCTCCATTCCGCACACCGCAGCCGAGGCGGGGTTGGTGCCATGGGCGGAGTCGGGTACGATTACTTTTACGCGCTTCTTGTCGCCTTTGCTTTCGAAGTAGGAGCGTATGATCATCAGTCCGGTGAGCTCGCCGTGGGCGCCGGCGCAGGGGTTGAGCGTGAACTTGCTCATGCCCGTCAGTTCGGAGAGGCACTTCTGCAAGTCGTCGTACACCTGCTCGGCTCCTTTCACCGTATCGGCCGGCTGCAGCGGATGGAGATTGGCGAAGTCCCTGTGCATGGCAATCTCCTCGTTGATGCAGGGATTGTATTTCATGGTGCAGGAGCCCAACGGATAGAAGCCGTTGTCCACACCAAAGTTGTTCTCGCTGTGGTTGGTGTAGTGTCTCACCACAGTCATCTCGTCGCATTCGGGCAGCTCGGCGTCGTGCTTGCGGCATTCGTCGGCTGGCACCTTGTAGTCGCCAAATTCATTGCGAGGCAACGAGTAGGCCCTGCGTCCCGGATGGCTGAGTTCAAATATCAGAGAACCATATAACTTGTTGTTCATCTTTTCTTGTTTTATAGGTAATCAATTTTTGGAAACCATGCCTCAGACCAAGGCCACCAGACGGTCGATTTCCTCTTTGGTGCGCTGCTCGGTGACAGCGAGGAGAATCTTGTCTTCGCCGACTTTCAATCCGCCGAAGAAGCCATTGTCTTGCCAACGCTTCTGAAGCTCATCCACGTTGCCGTCGTATGTGACGAGGAACTCGTTGAAGAAAGGCTTGTCGTAGGTCAGTTTGAAGTGGCCGGTCCTCACCAGCTGCTCTTCCAGGTAGTGCGCGCCGTTGAAGCTGAGTTGTGCGGCTTCCTTCACGCCCTGCTTGCCCATGATGCTGCAATAGATGGTCACCCACAAGGCGGTGAGGCTCTCGTTGGAGCAGATGTTGCTGGTTGCCTTTTGGCGGCGTATGTGCTGCTCGCGGGCTTGGAGGGTCAGTACGAAGCAGCGCTTACCGTCCTGGTCGACAGTCTGGCCGACGATGCGTCCCGGCATCTTGCGCATGAGCTTCTCCGTGACGCACATGTAGCCCACGTAGGGGCCGCCCCACTGCATGGGAACGCCCAAGCTCTGGCCGTCGCCCATGGCCACGTCGGCGCCCCACTCTCCGGGAGTCTTCAGGATGGAGAGGTCGAAGGGGTTGGCGTTCATTAGGAACAGGGCCTTGTTGGCGTGGCATGCCTCGGCGAAGCCGCTGTAGTCCTCCACGATGCCGTAGAAGTTGGGCTGCTGCACCAGCACACCAGCCACTCCGCCCTGTGCGATCTTCTCCTTCACCACCTCGAGCGGTGTCACGCCGTCCTTGGCGGGGATTGTCTCCAGCTCCACACCGTGGAAGTGGGCGTAGGTGCGCACCACGAGCATGATCTTCGGGTCGATGGTCTCCGACACCAGCACCTTGTGGTTCTTGTGGCTTGCGTTGCTGGCCATCAACACAGCTTCGGCCGTGGCCGTGCTGCCGTCGTACATGCAGGCGTTGCTGATGGGCATCTGCGTGAGGTTGCACATCATGGTCTGGTACTCATAGATGTAATGGAGCGTGCCCTGTGAGATCTCAGCCTGGTAGGGAGTGTAGCTTGTGAGGAATTCTGAGCGTTCCACAATGCTCGGAATCACGGCTGGGGTGTAGTGGTCGTAGACGCCGGCGCCCGTGAAGCACGTGAGCTGCTTGTTCTTCTTGCCCAGTTCGTCGAAGAAGCGGCGAATTTCTATCTCGCTCTTGGCCTCTGGAAGATTGTATTCGCGCCGAAACCGAACAGCCTCAGGAATCTCGGCGAAAAGGTCGTCGAGATTCTTGAGACCGCATTTGTTCAGCATTTCTTGAATATCTTCCTCGGTCTGTGGAAAATATTTGTAAGTCATCTGATTGTTGGATTAATTCATTGTAGCTTGTTGGGAATTGAGGCTTAGGCTTCAATCATCTTCTTGTAGTCCTCGGCGTTCATCAGATTGTCGAGCTCCGACTTGTCGGCGAGCTTCACTTTGACGATCCAGTTGCCAAAGGCGTCCTTGTTGATGAGCTCAGGCTGGTCCTCCAAGTTCTCGTTCACCTCAACGACGGTTCCCGATACGGGAGAGGTCAGGTCGCTGGCTGCCTTCACGCTCTCCACGGCGCCGAAATCCTCACCTGCGCTCACCTCGTCGTCCACTTCGGGCAGGTCTACATACACGATGTTGCCAAGCTCGTGCTGGGCATAGTCTGTGATACCGATGTAGGCCTCGTCGCCCTCTACCTTTACAAACTCATGTGACTTGCTATAGAAAAGTCCATCCAATACTTTAGTCATAGTTCTTATGTTTTTTTAGATTGTTTGTTGTTTTGTGCTTGTTTCTTGGCCGCGATAGGCCCCAGGGTCGCCATGCGGCATGCCGGCGTCTGGGTCTGGCGGCCTTGGCGGGGCTGTCTGCGGATTGCCGTGGCAGACCCGCCATACCTTTTATTATTTATGGTAGTGCTTGTCGTAGAACTTCTTCTTCACGATGGTGCCGGGGAAGGTCTTCTTGCGGATTTGCACCTCCACCTTGTCGCCCAATTTGATGTCGGCGTCTACCAAAGCCACAGCGCAGCTCTTGTCGACGGAGATGAGGCGATAGCCCGTGGTGACATAGCCCACCTCCTTGCCGTCTTTCAGCACGGCGTAGCCATGGCGTGGCACAGCGTGGCCTTCGAGCTCAATGCCCCTCAGCCGCTTGGCGGGTCCTTCGGCCTTCTGCTTGGCCAGGGCTTCCTTGCCGATGAACTCGGGCTTGTCCAATTTCACGAACATGCTCAGCCCGGCCATCACCGGCGTGATGTCCTTCGACAGCTCGTCGCCGTAGAGCGGCAGGCCCACCTCGAAGCGCAGGGTGTCGCGGCAGCCCAGTCCGCAGGGGGTGCAGCGCTTGCTTGCCATCAGCTTGTCCCACTGGTTGACGATGAACTTGTGGGATCCATAGATCTCGAAGCCGTCCTCTCCCGTGTAGCCAGTGCGGGAGACGATGATTTCCTCGCCGTCCTTTTGCAGGGTCTTCACCTCATAGAATTTCAGCTCCGCGCACTCGATGCCCAGCACCTCGGTGACTACCTTCTCGGCCTCGGGGCCCTGCACGGCCAGCTGGCCATAGTAGTCGCTCTGGTGGTCGATGTTGACGTCGAATCCATCCTTGTGGCCCATGATCCAGTCCACATCCTTGTCGATGTTGGCTGCGTTGATGGTCAGGAGGAACTTGTTGTCGCCCAACTTGCAGATGCAGGTGTCGTCCACCGTGCCGCCATCCTCGTAGCAGAACATGCCATAGATGACCTTGCCTGCGGCGAGTCCGCTCACGTCGTTGGTGAAGATATGGTTCACGAACCGCTCTGCCTCAGGCCCGGTGACAAGCACCTCGCCCATGTGGGAGACGTCGAAAACTCCGCAATGCTGTCTGACGGCATTGTGTTCCTCGATAATGGAAGTGTACTGAATGGGCATGTCAAAGCCGCCGAAAGGCTGCATCAGGGCCCCTAAGGCCACATGCCGGTCGTAAAGACAGGTTCTTTTATTTTCCATAGATAAATTTTGGTTGAAGATATTCTTGTTCTATTTGTTCTATTCCCCGCTCGTCGTCCGCGCCCAACGTGTAGGTTTGGTCGCAGAGATGCTCCCTGATGCGCTTCCTGATTTCCGCGAAGCTCAGGTCGGTGTAGTCCTTGAGCAGGCAGATGCGCTGCCTCACGCTCTGCACCCCGTGTTTCGAGAGTTTCTGCGTGGAGGGAGTGATGGCATGGAGCATGTTGTCCATGTCGGTGTCGTAGAGCAGCGTGCCGTGGGCGATGATTTTGCCGGGCAAGTGGTAGATGGCGTTGCCGCTCACTTTCTTGTCGCCGATCATGATGTCGTTGTGGCCGCTGGGATGCACGTCTTTCAGTCCGATGCTCTCCAGCGTCTCGCTCATCATCTTCAGGTAGCGTGCGAAGGTCTCGTCCACGTTGTCCTCGTTGGTGATGAACGACGACATCACGTTGCTCATGTCGGCATATACGCAGCCGCCTCCGCTCTTGCGGCGGAAGAAGTCGATGCCGTGCTGTTTGCAGTAGTCCAGGTTGACCTCGCTCTCAATGTCTTGGTTCCTGCCGAAAATCACCGTGGGTTCCACCTGCCATAGGAAAAAGCAGTCGTCGGACAGGTTCAGCCTCCTCGCGACGTATTCTTCCATAGCAAGATAAAAGCTCAGCTTGTGAGGATTGTTTTTGGCAAGTTGTATATAAACCATAGTGTTAAAAGGTCTTGTTTTTGATAACTGATTGCAAATATAGTAATTTCTGAGTTAACCGACAAAATATTTCAACTAATTTTTTTTCTCGTTATCTTTCTTTTTGTAAGCTGCGGGTCAGTTGAGTTGCTTTTCTTCCGCCGTCGGGGTGGTGGAAAGGCATGATGGTGGATGCTTTTGTTTGCCTTTTTGCCATTTCTTGGTGATTCCTGACTGGTTTTGGAGCTTCTTGGCACGCAAGGCGCAATGGCGGAAGCTGAGCGGGATGCGCCGAGCCCGCGCCTTGGCATTTCCCCTCACTGTGCCGCTTTTTCAAGTTGTGTGGCGGCTGTCACGCAGTTGTGCGACAGCTGAGCTGTTGTTGTGCCATGGCTGTCCTATTGTTGTGCGACAATTGTCACACAACTTGAGTAGCCGACTTTTGGGTGTTTAGTTTGCCCTTTGTCGATGCTTCTCGGGAAAGGCAAGAGCGGTAGGCACAATCCTATTCTTGCGCGCACAACGCATTTGTTGCCAAATAATTTGGCCACTTCTATGAATTTGACTACTTTTGCTTTGTCAAATACAATTAGTCTTATTTTCATAGATGATTCATCATTATGACTTCCTCATCATCGGCGGAGGCGTAGCCGGTATGAGTTTCGCACTGAAAGTCGCCAACTCAGGCAAAGGAAGCGTGGCCATCATTTGCAAGACAACTCTTGACGAGGCCAACACTGCCAAGGCGCAAGGCGGCATTGCCTCTGTGACCGACATCAAGGTGGACAACTTTGAGAAGCATATCCATGACACCATGGTGGCCGGCGACTGGCTTTCCGACCCCAAGGCCGTTGAGCATGTAGTGAGAAACGCGCCCGCCGCAATCAGCGACTTGGTGGAGTGGGGCGTCAACTTCGACAAGAAGAGCGACGGATCTTTCGACCTGCACCGTGAGGGCGGCCACTCGGAGTTCCGCATCCTCCACCATCAGGACGACACGGGCTTCGAGATACAGCGCGGCCTCATGGACGCCGTGCGCCGCAACCCGCGGATAGAGGTGTTGGAGAACCACTTTGCCGTGGAAATCATCACCCAGCACCACCTTGGAATCGAAGTGACGCGCCGCACGCCCGACATTGAGTGCTATGGAGCCTACGTGATTAATCCCGACAACGATAAGGTTGACACCTACCTTGCGCGCGTCACGCTGATGGCCACCGGCGGCACAGGAGCCGTCTACGCCACCACCTCCAATCCCGAGATCGCCACCGGCGACGGCATTGCCATGGCCTACCGCGCCAAGGCCACAGTGAAGGACATGGAGTTTGTGCAGTTCCACCCCACAGTTCTTTACAATCCCGCCGAGACCCATCCCGCCTTCCTCATCACCGAGGCCATGCGCGGCTACGGGGCTGTCCTCAAACTGCCCGACGGCAGCGAGTTCATGCAGAAGTACGATCCGCGCCTCTCTTTGGCTCCACGCGACATCGTGGCGCGGGCCATCGACCATGAAATGAAAATCCATGGCCTCGACCACGTGTGCCTCGACGTGACCATGAAAGACGCCGAGGAGACGAAACGACACTTCCCGCATATCTATGAGAAATGCCTCTCCATCGGCATCGACATCACCAAGCAGATGATTCCCGTCTGCCCCTCGGCCCACTATATGTGCGGCGGCATCAAGGTAGACCTGAACGGCGAGAGCAGCATCCACCGCCTCTATGCCGTGGGCGAGTGTTCTTGCACCGGCCTTCATGGCGGCAACCGTCTGGCCAGCAACAGCCTCGTTGAGGCCGTGGTCTATGCCAAGAGCGCGGCCGAGCATGCTGTGGCCCACATTGACGACTACACCTTCAACGACAGGGTGCCAGAATGGAACGACTTTGGCACGCTGACCAACGAGGAGAAGGTGCTCATCACGCAGGACAAGAAGGAAGTGGGGCAAACCATGTCGACCTATGTGGGCATCGTGCGTTCCAACCTTAGGCTGAAGCGTGCGTGGAAGCGGCTCGACCTGCTCTACGAGGAGACAGAGGACCTCTTCCGCCGTGTCAAGCCCACGCGCGACATCTGCGAGCTGCGCAACATGATCAACGTGGGCTATCTCATCACACGCCAGGCCATCGAGCGGCACGAGAGCCGAGGCCTGCACTACAATATCGACTATCCCAAGGTAAAGCACGACAGTTTATAGACCAATTATGGAAGACAAAGAGACTTTGAAACTAAAGGTGCGCCAACTGGCCCGCCAACGCCATGCCCTGATTCTGGCCCACTATTACACGGGTCCCGATATACAGGAGGTGGCCGACTTCGTTGGCGACTCGCTGGCCCTGGCGCGCAAGGCCGCCAACACCGACGCTCCCGTGCTGGTGATGTGTGGCGTTCATTTCATGGCGGAAACCTGCAAGCTCCTCTCGCCCGACAAGACGGTGCTGGAGTGCGACCCCGCCGCTGGATGCTCGTTGGCCGACAGCTGCACGGCCGAAGACCTCTCGCGATACAAAGAGGAACATCCCGGCTACAAGGTCATCAGCTATGTCAACACCACGGCGGCCGTCAAGGCCCTCTCCGACTGCTGTGTCACCTCGGGCAATGCCTTGAAGGTGATTGATGCCATGCCAAAGGATGAGAAGCTCATCTTCGGCCCCGACTACAATCTCGGCAACTACATCAACTCCGTCTCCGGCCGTCGGATGCTGCTGTGGAACGGTGGCTGCCACGTCCACGAGAAGTTCAGCGTCAACGCCATCGTTGCCCTGAAGCGGAGCCATCCCGGAGCCATCGTCATGGCCCACCTCGAATGCAAGGCTCCCGTCCTTGCCATTGCCGACGTGAAAGGCTCCACCGCCGCCATGTTGGAATACGCCCAGGCTCACCCCGAGCAGAAGCAGTTTATCGTGGCTACGGAGGCCGGCATCCTGTTTGAGCTTCAAAAACGCTGTCCCACCCAGCAGTTCTTCCCCGTGCCGCCTGAGGTCAGCGAGGGAGAGGGCGGAATCGGACAGGACAAGCGCGATGGTGGTATGCCCGTAAGTTGCACCTGCAACGAGTGCGAGTTTATGAAGCTCAACACGCTCTCCAAGATAGTCTCCGCCTTGGAGCATCTGGAGCCGCAGGTGGTTATTCCACCCGCCGTAGCCCGCGAGGCCGTCAAGCCCATCGAGAGGATGCTCGCCCTGAGCTGAGGCTCCTCCGGGTGATTCCGCCCCGCTGACTGAGCGTCACTCGTGCGTTGCCTGCCCGAAGGCGTGACTCGGCTCATCCGCCCCGCATTCTGGCTCCGAAGACAGGTTCTGCTTGTCTTGTTCATGAACGCATGTTCCGCTTGTTCCGTGTATCTCCTTATAAGGAGAGGTCTACCCCATCATAAATCCCAATCATTATGAACTACGAAGAAAAAGAAAAGACTCTGACCGACCGTCTCATCGACTTGGCTTTCGCCGAGGACATTGGCGACGGCGACCACACCACCCTTTGTTGCATTCCCGCCGACGCCATGGGCGAGAGCGAGCTGATGATCAAGGAAGAAGGCATCTTCGCTGGCGAACGCGCCGCCAAAGAAGTCTTCCATCGTTTCGATCCCAATCTCAAGGTCACCATGCACAAGCACGACGGCGACCACGTAGTGCCGGGCGACATCGTACTCTCTGTGGCTGGCAAGGAGCAAAGCCTGCTCACCACCGAGCGTCTCATGCTCAACATCTGCCAACGCATGAGCGGCATTGCCACCATGGCCCATAAATACCAGCAGGCCCTCATCGACGCAGGCACCAAGACCCGCGTGCTCGACACGCGAAAAACTACGCCTGGAATGCGAATGCTTGAAAAGGAAGCCGTGCGCATCGGCGGCGGCATGAATCATCGCATCGGCCTCTTCGACATGATACTCCTCAAGGACAACCACATCGATTTCTGCGGCGGCGTGCACAACGCCATCACCCGGGCGCGGCGGTATTGTGCCGACAAGGGCCTTGAACTGAAGATAGAGTGTGAGGTGCGCGACTTCAAAGAGCTTGAGCAGGCCATTGCCGAAGCTCCCGACCGCATTATGTTCGACAACTTCACACCCGCCGACACCAAGCGCGCCGTGGAACTCGTGCGCCGGTCGCCCGCTCACATCGAGACCGAATCGTCGGGAGGCATCACATTCGATACCATGATTCCCTACGCCAAGGCCGGTGTGGATTTCATTTCCTTTGGCGCGCTGACCCACAGCGTCAAGGCCCTCGACATGAGCCTCAAGGCCAAGGGCAGCAGCAAGCTGAAGATGTGACGGCGCGTCGGCTTGTTCCCTATCCTTGCCATGTGCTGAGTTGGGTACGCCTTTGGTAGCCTCATGCCACATTGTTGTCGCAACGTTCTCTAAAAAGTCTTGCCCCCCCCCCACAAGGCGGGGCTATGAGTTCTATGCTTTGCCCCAAAGAAATCAAGAGCCGGCCTGGCCGGCTCTTGACATATTGCATGCATGGTCCGAGAATCGCTAACCTTGGGGAAACCTTATCCAGTAGCGATGCATCTGGTCCCTTTTTTTGTTTGGCCACAGCTTTCTTCCTATGTCGTCGTCAAGGCCGCAAGGATGATGGTGGGCTCATGAGGAATTCAAATTGGCGGAGAGGCCTTTTGGCTCTTCCTTTTGCGCTGTTTCCCTGTCGTCCAAAGGTTGGAGCTGGCGGTCGCCGTCGTTTTCTTCAGCACCAATTAGAGGAATGTATCGTTTTATTTTGTGTTTTAAAAAAAAACGTTTACCTTTGCCTTGAAAAACGTAAGACCTAAGGATTTGTGGCGAACGCGCAGGCAAAAGCCTCGCTCCCCTGTCGTTGTCGCCGGCTGTCCGGGAGCAAGATAAAATAAAGATACTACTATGAATATAGCAATTGTTGGAACCGGTTATGTAGGTTTGGTTTCGGGAACTTGTTTTGCCGAGACGGGCGCCAATGTCACTTGTGTCGACGTCGACGCAAAGAAAATAGAAAGGCTCAAGCAGGGCGACGTGCCCATCTATGAGCCGGGTCTTGATGATCTTGTCTTGAAGAACGTCAAGGCTGGCCGATTGAACTTCACCACAGATTTGGCTTCCGTGCTAAACGACCAGGAAGTGGTGTTCTCGGCCGTGGGTACTCCTCCCGACGAGGATGGCTCCGCCGACTTGCACTATGTCCTTGAGGTGGCCCGCACCATTGGGCAGAACCTCACGCACCCCATTGTGGTTGTGACCAAAAGCACCGTTCCTGTGGGCACAGCCAAGAAAGTGCGCCACGCCATACAGGAGGAACTCGACAAGCGGGGGGTGGACATCAGCTTCGATGTGGCCAGCAACCCGGAGTTCCTCAAGGAGGGCAGTGCCATCAAGGATTTCATGAGTCCTGACCGTGTGGTGGTGGGTGTCGACTCGGAACACGCCAAGGAGGTGCTGACGCGACTCTACAAGCCGTTCCTACTCAACAATTTCAGAGTGATCTTCATGGACATTCCCAGCGCCGAGATGACCAAATATGCCGCCAACTCAATGTTGGCCACCCGCATTTCCTTTATGAACGACATTGCCAATCTGTGTGAGCGGGTGGGCGCCGACGTGACGAGTGTGCGCCAGGGCATCGGCTCCGACACGCGCATAGGCCGCAAGTTTCTCTATGCCGGCTGTGGCTATGGCGGCAGCTGCTTCCCCAAGGATGTCAAGGCTTTGGTAAGGACTGCCGATGAGAACGGCTATTCCATGGAGGTACTCAAGGCTGTGGAGCGTGTCAACGCCCGGCAGAAGACTATCCTGTTCGAGAAGCTGGAGAAGGCTGTCGGCAAGGACAGCCTCAAGGGGCTGACAGTGGCCGTATGGGGACTGGCCTTCAAGCCCGAGACCGACGATATGCGCGAGTCCACGGCCTTGGTGATGCTGTCGCTGCTGTTGAAGGCGGGCGTTCGCGTGAGGGCCTACGACCCCGTAGCCATGCAGGAGTGCCAGCGCCGCATGGGAATCAATGAGGACTTGCAGCCCTATCTCGACCATCTTTATTATGCCAAGGACATGTATGATGCCGCCGAGGGGGCAGCTGCCGTGTTGCTTCTCACCGAGTGGAAGGAATTCCGTATGCCCAACTGGAAGACCCTCGGGGAGAAGATGAGCCGCAAGCTCCTCATCGACGGACGAAACATCTATGATGCCAACGAACTCGCCGACAATGGGTTTGAGTATCACGGCATCGGCAAATAAGGAAGAAACTGCTTTGAGGTTGATTTGATCGCCTATGAAATTGAAGTTGATATATGTAGTCGCCATGAGTCTGGCACTGTTCTCCCTTTCCTCTTGCCGCAACAAGACCCCTGGAAAAGCACAGCCGTCTGCCCCCAAGGAAGATTTGGAGGCAAAGAAGCTGTTGCAGGGAGTCTGGGTGAATGAGGATGACGAGACGGTGGTGTTCAAGGCCCAAGGTGACACCATTTACTATCCCGACTCTACATCGCAGCCGGTGTATTTCCAAATCTTCCACGATACGCTCGTGCTCAATGCCGCCAATACGGCACGCTACAAGATTGTGAGGCAGTCGGCCCACGTCTTTGAGTTCCGCAACGCATCGGGCGACCTGGTGAGTCTGGTCAAGAGTGAGGATAGGAATGACAACGCCTATTTCTCCAAGGAGCATCCTGCGCCTCTTAATACGGGGAAGCTCATCAAGCGCGACTCTGTGCTTGTCTATGGCAAGGATCGCTACCATAGCTATATCCAAATCAACCCGACGACATTCAAGGTGGTGAAGGCCAATTACAGCGACGAGGGTGTGGAGGTGGACAATGTCTACTACGACAACATCATCCATGTGAGCCTCTATCGTGGCGACTACTGCCTCTTCTCACGCGACTTCCGCAAGCGTGACTTTGCGGGCGTTGCTCCGCGCGACTTCATCAGGCAGGGCATTCTGAACGACATCCGGCTGACGGGGATGGATCCTCGCGGAACCCATTTCTTTGTGTCTATCGTTAAGCCAGACACGAATATCAGCTTCCTCATGGACTTGCTGGTGGATTACCGCGGAAGAATGCATGTCACGGTGAAAAACTGAATTCTTTATCTCCCTCGTTTTCCCTCACCTTGCGGAGAGGTGGAGGCCGGAAGAGCCGCCTCTCTTGCCGCCAAGAAGTTGGAGATGGCTGGCAATGGACAAAAAAAGCGTGCAATCCTTTGGCAAACGCCAAGGGATTGCACGCTTTTGTTGTGTATGGACTTGTGGGCTTAGAGACTCTGGTTGCGTTTCTGTCCCTCCTTCACCTTCTCCACGTAGGCGTCGATGACGGCCACGGCGGTGACGTTGACCACGTCGCGCACGGAGGCCTCGAAGTCGGTGAAATGGATGGGCTTGTTCAGTCCCATCTGAATCGGGCCAATGGTCTCGATGTCCGGGTCGAGTTCTTTCATTAGCATGTAGGAGCTGTTGGCCGATGACATGTTGGGGAACACCAGTGTGTTTACCTTCTTGCCCTTCAGGCGGGTGAAGGGATAGCGGTTGTCGCGCAGCTCAGTGTCGAGTGCGAAGTTGACCTGCATCTCTCCGTCCACGGCAAGGTTCGGGAACTCTTTTTGCAGTCGTTCCACAGCCTGGTGTACCTTCACTGGTGATCCTTGGTCGTCGGTGCCGAAGTTGGAGTAGCTGACCATGGAGATGACGGGAGTCTCGCCAAAGAAGTTGAGCGTCTCGGCCGAGAGCTTGGCAATGTCGTACAGCACGTTCTCGTCGGGATGGCGGTTGATGAGCGTGTCGCTCAAGAAGTAGACGCCTTTCTTGGTGTTGAGAATGTGCATGGTGGCGAACGTCTTGTAGCCTTCGCGGATGCCGATGACCTCCTTTGCCACCTTGATGGTGTTGGAGTATTTGGTGTAGAGGCCCGTGATGAACGCGTCTGCGTCGCCCTGCTCCACCATCGACATTCCGAAATAGTTGCGCTCGTACATCTTGTCGTAGGCTTCCTCGAACGAGTAGCCGCGGCGTGCGCACTTCTCGGCTAAGTGCTTGGCGTAGGTGGCGCGTCGTCCCTGCTCGTTGTCGGCGCGCATGTCGATGATTTCCACGCCGTCAAGGTTGAGCTTCAAGCGGTTGGCCATGCGGTTGAGGCGGTCGGGATTGCCCAAGAGGATGGGGTGGCAAATGCCTTCCTGCTTGGCCTGTACGGCGGCTTTCATCATCGTGGGGTGACCGCCCTCAGCAAACACCACGCGCTGGGGGTGGAGCGCGGCTGTGGCATGGATGTTGCGCGTGAGTTTCGTCTCCTGTCCCAAGAGCTGGCGCAGGCGCTGCTTATAGGCATCCCAGTCGGTGATGGTCTTGCGGGCCACGCCACTTTCAATGGCAGCTTGGGCCACAGCCGTGGAGACCTCGGTGATGAGGCGCGGGTCGACGGGTTTGGGAATGAAATATTTGGGGCCGAACTGCAGGTCGTTCACGTGGTAGACCTCGTTCACGACGTCGGGAATGGGCAGCTTGGCCAGTCGCGCGATGGCCTTGACGGCGGCCAGTTTCATCGACTCGTTGATGGCGCGCGCATGGACATCGAGGGCTCCTCTGAAGATGTAGGGGAATCCAATGACGTTGTTGATCTGGTTGGGATAGTCGGAGCGGCCT
Organism: Bacteroidales bacterium; assembly: GCA_004558865.1. Taxonomy (GTDB): domain Bacteria; phylum Bacteroidota; class Bacteroidia; order Bacteroidales; family Bacteroidaceae; genus Prevotella. The sequence continues at coordinate 2,436 of SFCY01000020.1, read as the reverse complement.
GTCGACATCAACACGTCGGGGCGGGCTGCGATGGCGTCCTCATACGAAATCTCCGGCACGGGATTGGCAAGGGCAAACACGATGGGGTTCTTGGCCATGGAGCGCACCATGTCCTGAGAGAGGATGTTGCCTTTCGATAGACCTACAAACACGTCTGCTCCCTTGATGGCCTCCTCCAAGTTGTGGACATCGCGACGGTCGGTGGCGAAGAGAGCCTTTTGGGGAGTGAGGTTGGGACGGTCGGTGGTGATGACTCCCTTTGAGTCCAACATGACGATGTTCTCTTTCTTTGCGCCGAGCGACACGTAGAGCTTGGTGCAGCTGATGGCCGCAGCTCCAGCGCCGTTGACGACGATTCTCACGTCGCTGAGCTTCTTGCCCGCCACTTCGCAGGCGTTGAGCAGTCCTGCCGCTGAAATGATGGCCGTGCCGTGCTGGTCGTCGTGCATCACGGGTATGTCGAGGGTCTTCTTTAGCCGGTCCTCTATATAGAAGCACTCTGGAGCCTTGATGTCCTCCAAGTTGATGCCGCCAAAGGAGGGGGCAATCTTCTCCACGGCCTCGCAGAACTTCTCGGGATCCTTCTCGTTCACCTCTATGTCGAACACGTCGATGCCGCCATATATTTTGAAGAGCAGTCCCTTGCCTTCCATCACGGGTTTGCCGCTCATGGCCCCGATGTCGCCGAGGCCGAGCACGGCGGTGCCGTTGGAGATGACGGCCACAAGGTTGCCCTTGTCGGTGTACTTGTATACATCGTCTGGATTCTTCTGGATTTCCAGACAGGGATAGGCCACTCCCGGCGAGTAGGCCAGCGAGAGGTCGGTTTGGGTGCGGTAGGGCTTGGTGGGTTTCACCTCGATCTTGCCGGGGCGATTGCCCTCATGATATTCAAGGGCAGCCTCTTTCGTGATTTTTACCATATTGATTTGTCGTTTTTTACGTTCCTGAATTGATTCGTTCTGATTCTCTTAATCCATTGCAAAGTTAGTGCAATTTGGTCGAAGAACAAAATAAACAGTTTGTTTTTTTTCTGGTTGAATCAAGTTTATCAAGTTGCCGACTTGGTAAGTTGTCCCTGTCCTGGCATAGACCGCCAATAGATGCAGCATATATTTCTTTTCAACCCAAAAGGGCATGCAAAGTTCAACACTTGCATGCCCTTATGGCTAACCATCGTATCACTTAATCAGAATGAACGAAATAAGCGATCTGTGACAAATACATCGCATTACAACGACACCTTACGAATTGTCTTTCCTACCCGAACCACATAGAAGCCCTTGGGCAAACTGATTTCCAAGCGGCCGGTCACTTGTCCGCTCCATACCGAGGCTCCGTCTATGCCAAACACATTGACCGATGCCGCACCATTGCCGCCATTGCCGTCGGCCACGACATGGAGCGTGCCAGCCTCACCATACACTTTGAACTGTGCCTGCGGCGCAGCCGGCCTGTTGATGGCGGTGGGCCATTGCCACTCCTCAAGCTCGACGATGTTCTGGAACTCCGAGAACACCTCAGAAGCCCGGTAGGCCTCTGCCGACCCTTTCGGTACATAGAGGATGGCGGTCTCCGTCGAACTGTAGTGGAACGGCAGGTGTGGCTTAGTATCAGACCATTCGCTGGTTGTGGGGGGAACTACAGGACGTGAGTAGACCTTCTTTAGTTCCGGGTTGTTCCAGAAGGCGTTCCGGCCTATAAAGGTTACTCCGGCAGGAATGTCTATCGAGTCCAGAGGGTCACTGTCAAAGGCAAAGTCCTCTATGCGAGTCAGCGTGGATGGGAGTTCTACTTTACGCAGGCAAAGGCTCCACCAGAATGCGTGGTCGCCTATGCGCGTAACGCCCTCCGGGAGGTTGACCTCCTCCAATTCATTGCACCAGGCAAAAGCATCGCGTCCAATCTCTGTCAATTTGTCTGATAGGATTTTCACCTTGCGCAATTTTATCATGTGCCAAAACGCGCTTCTTAATACCCTCACATTTCCCCGTGATATAGCGGTATTGTAGATGGGCCTCTCCTTATAGGGGAGGCCTTCCCACAAGGGTGTCTACAGCCGGTATGTCGTGTAGGTTCGTTTCATAGATTTCCTGTTTTAGAGTAGATGTTTGGTTGCTGCTGCGAATATAGGCTTTTTTGCCTAACCGCCATATAAAATGAAGAATATTTTGTTACAACTTCAAGAAAACATGTTTTTTCAGATAATGGGCTAAAAACAAGAAAGAAAATCAATAATTGAAATCATTGTTTCAAGCTTCTCAGGCTGCCAACTTGTGTTCCTTCAAGAGGTTGTCTATAAATTGTGGCTATTGGCACGGTATATCGTGGCAGTTGGCACGATATATCGCGGCAATAGGTACGATATATCGTTGCAGTTGCCACGACGCATAAAGAAGACAACAAGGAAGAATTGGCTATGCATGATGGATTTGG
>SFCY01000152.1 GCA_004558865.1 Bacteroidales bacterium | reverse complement strand
CCGTCGAGCTTGCTCGTAAGGCCACCCCATCGCTTCAGACCCATAGCTCCGGTAGGAGCGTAAGCCGGGACATGACCATTTTCCTTCCCCTTTACATATCAACTTACCATGATTCCACGGAAAATATCCGCTGTGCCTTGAACTTGCAGAACTTGAATTGATTATCAGTATATTACGAGTAAGATTTGAAGAAAAAGAAGGCGCCCGAGGAACAGCCCATGATGAGGACTACCGTCGGGCGCAGATGAGTTGATTTGAAGGACACGGGTGCCAACAGGGCTTTCTGGCCTTACCCCTGCTTCACTTTATGTTCGGGGACAATGGCAAGATACTCAACGTCCTCTTGGGTGTTGTTTTGAAACCAATGCTTGTGTCCCATGGGGCAATAGTGGGCGCAACCGGCAGGACACTCTTCGGTGTTGCCATCGGTATGGAAGGTCATTGTTCCATGAAGAATGTAGATCACCTCTGAGTTTTCCCCATGAAGATGCTCGCCACTCCGTGCGCCCGGCGCAAGTCTCGAACGCATGATGCGGATTCGGCCGTCGTCTACATAGTTGCGCGTGAAGAGAAGTCCCTCACCGCCTTTGAAGCCATCAATCTGGGCTTCAGCAATTTTGTTGAAATCGATAATCATCGCTGTTTCGTTTTTTTTGTTCACCTATTGTAATAACGCGAAGCGGGGGCATCTATTATGGCTGTTCCCGAAAATAAGGAATATCGGCCAAGATCTATAGGCGATCAGCTTGTGAAACACACATTACCCACCCATCAGCAGCAGCCAATTGACCTTGCGTGCCAATTGCCACGATACATCGTAGCAACCGCCACGATATATCGAGCCAACCGACACGATATACCGTGGCAATTGCCACGCATCATTGACGGCCGAAAAAAAACAAAAAAACAAGGGCGCCTTCCCATAAAGGAAAGCACCCTTAACCTATAAAGAATGAAAAAAACTTTAGAAAGTGAGGCGCAAGCCAAGCTGCATGTGCCAACGGCTCGACACGTCGCTCACGCTGGGCTTGTAGCCCAAGTAGGAGAACTTAGGAGTAGCGACACCAGTCTTCTTGTCGAAAGCGACCTTGGTGACACTGAGGATGTTCTCATTCCGCAGACCACTGTAGTACTCACCCCAATGCTTGTTGATGAGGTTGCCGACATTGAGAATATCGAACACCAAGGAGAGCTTGCTGCCACGCTCCTTGAGATAGTAGAAGTCTTGCGTGAGGTGGAAGTCGAAATGGTTTTCCCAGGGAGTGGCATTGCTGTTGCGCTTGGCATACTGGCCGCGGTGGTCCTTGGCGTACTTGTCGTTCTGAATCCAATTCTCGAAGCTCACCTTGTCCTCTTCGCTCATATTCATGTTTTGGAGCTCGGTCTGGGTAGGAATGTAGAGCAAGGAGTTGCCACGGCGATACTCACCGTTGTAGGAAGCTGAGACAACATCATTATAGGTTAGGGAGTAGCGCGAGCCGCTGCATCCGTTGTAGACCAGAGAGGCGTGGGTCTGGAAGCGGCCATAACGCTTGGAGTCGTAGGACACCTGAACCATCACCTTGTGGGGAATGTCGAACATGGAGTAGCTGACCTCCTTCTTGTTGGGGTCGACGGAATAGAAGTAGCCCCAGTTGGACAAGGCCACGGAGGAAGTACCATCATTCACAGAGTAGGAATGGCCAAAGGTGTAGCTTGCCAAGACATTCAAGCCGAAGTCGAAGCTCTTCTCCAGCTGTGCCGTGAAGCTGTAGCTGTGTCCCTTGTTGGTGTTGGTGAGGTTGATGACAGAGTTGGCGCGATAGGTGCCGCCGTCGGTGGTGGCACTCGACTGGTTGCTCGAATAGTAAGGAGCGCCAGAAGCCTCCACGCCGGGAACGGCATAGACGGTGCCCTGCTGCTTGAGGCAGAGGTTCTCAAACCACACAGCGTTGAGGGCCTTGCTGTAGAGGGCCTCCAAACTGAGCTTCATGCCCCAAGGGAGCTTCTGCTCCCAAGCCAAGTTGGCGCGGAAAGCCTGGGGGAAGCGGAACTTGTGATCCACGGTGACGATGTCGGGGGAAGCGGCCTGGGCCTTACCAGAGTTGAGGGCATCCATAGGACTCTTGTTGCCATAGTCGCCGAACTTCGGTGCATTGTTGCGGATGGTGCCACCCTTCATCTCGATGCCCGTGTTGGCCCAAGCGTTCTCAATCCAAACGAACGGAGCGCGGCCATTGAAGATGCCGGCTCCACCGCGGAGCATGGAAGCGTGGGAATCGTTGAGATACCAGCGGAAGCCCAGTCGGGGCGAGACATTGATGTTGCTTGCGGGAATGCGGCCCACACGAGCGCCGGAGGCCTGGGCCCAATCAACAGTGGCGTTGAAGGCGGGGTTGTCGGATGGCTGGTTGTAATAGAACGGAACGTCGAAACGGATACCGTAGGTCATCTCAAAGTTGACAGAGGGGTCCCACTTGTCCTGTGCGTAGAAGCCAAAGAGGCCGGCCTTGAAGGGGGCAGCCCATTTGGTGGTGCCGGTGACAGCGGGGTCGGAATACTTGTAAACGTAGGACGCTGGTGTGGCATCGTTGAGGAAGTCCTCGATGGAGTTGTAGACGAACTCACCATTGGCGGCCTGGATGAAGGCGTTCTTCATGTTGTAATACTCATTGTGGAGACCAAGGGTGAAGGTGTGGGTGCCGGCATAGATGGAGAGGTTGTCCTCGGCGGTCCAGATGTCCTGGTTGAGGAAGTTGACACCCGATGAATACTCCGTACCCAGGTTGACGACATTGGCGCCGTTGATGTAAACCGTGGGACCGGGATAGCGGATGTCGCGGTGGTCGCGCACGAACGTGGCGCCAAAGCGCAACTCATTGTAGAGGTTGTCGCTGATATGCGAGGTGAGCTCAGCCACGAAGGAGTTGGTGCGGTCCTTCATGCGGTAGCCGGAGTTGTTGAACGTGAAGGTCTTGGTGCTCACAGAGACATTGTCATCGTATGAGAAGTTGCCCTGGTAGCGCAGCATGAAGTGGTTTTTGTCGTTGATGTTCCAATCCAGACGGCCCAGCAGCGAAGTGCCCTCGCGGTTGATGTTGCGCTGTCCTGCGGCATCGGTGAAGCCCGTCACGGCATTGTAGCGGCTGAGGATGGCGTCGGCGGTCTCCTTGGTGAGGAAGTAGTTTTCCGAGCCTGCGTAGAGCGTCTGGGGATAGGAATGCTTCTTGTATTCGTAAGAGGTAAAGAAGAACAATTTGTCTTTCACGATAGGTCCACCGAACGTGAAGCCGTAAGTTTGTGTTGTCTCATCGGTGAGCTTCACCTTCTTGTCCAGGAGCTGGTTGTAGCGGCCATACAGGTTCTCGTCGGTGTAATATCCAAAGGCGGTTCCAGTGAATTTGTTGGTACCCGACTTAGTAATGGCATTGATTGCACCACCCGTGAATCCACTCTGGCGAATGTCGAACGGCGACACGGAGACTTGGATTTGGTCGATGGCGTCGAGCGAGATGGGGTTGGCGCCCGTCTGGCCACCGTTGGTGCCGCTGGAAGTGAGACCAAACACATCGTTGGCCACCATACCGTCTATCTGGAACGAGTTGTAGCGGTTGTTGGTGCCGTTGATGGTGATGCCGCCGTTGCGGTTGACGTTGACCATGGGTGAGAGCTTGGCCACGTCATAGATGTTGCGGTTGACGGTGGGCACAGCCTCAATCTGGGTGCGCGAGAAGTTGGTGGCAGGGCCGTTGCCTCCGCGGCCGGCTTGGCCGGTGACAAGCACCTCGCCCAAAGTCCGGGCATCCTCCTTGAGGTTGACGTCAATCATCTCGGTGTTGCCAAGGGCAAGCTGCACGCCGCGCTTGGCTTCCTCCTTGTAGCCGATGTAGTTGAAGGTGACAGTGTAAGGGCCACCCACACGCATACCCTGAATGGTATAGCGTCCATCAACATTGGTTACGGCGTTGTAGCGGGTTCCCGAAGGCTCGTGAACCGCAGTGACAGTTACGCCAACCAAATTCTCGTCTCCTGCAACAACTTTTCCGGCGATACCAGAAGTTGTAACCTGAGCCATGACAGCTGTTGTGAAAAAGCACAAAAGCAATGTCATGAGATAATGCAATCTTTTCAGCATAGCATAAAGAAAATTAATTTAAAATTAACATGGGTTGCCCCATCATTTACCTTTCGGCGGCAAATTTAACAAAAAAAAAGGATATATCATGTATAAAAACCGACAATTATTAAGGAAAGGAAAAAAAAATAATTGATATGTAACAAAGAAATGGATTTAGGTTAAGGCTGGTTTAGGAAATCGGGCAATAAAAGCACAGCGGATATTTTCCGTGGATTCATGGTAAGTATATATGTAAAGGGGAAGGAAAATTGCGCTTACGCGCATAAAATTCTACGGCAGAAAGCTTCAAGTCAAGGCATTCCCCGCTTTTGGGCAGATGCAAGGATGCGCTGATTTTATGCGC
>SFCY01000019.1 GCA_004558865.1 Bacteroidales bacterium | reverse complement strand
ACAACCTACCCCGACTCCTTACAAAGAAGCCGCTCCCATCCGCACTTTCAAGCGGATCACGTCCACCGACCAGTTGATTAGTGGAAGAAGGTATCTCATCGCGTATGGAGGTGATGATTATCCTACCGAGGTGTACGTTGCAAAAAATATCTCAAGGGCTGGTAATCTGGATTCAGATGCTCTCCAATTGGAAGGTCAGAATGAACTTTCCATACCAGATGACAATTATAGCTTTATTTTGCTTCAGATAGGGAGTGGTTCTAATAAGGCTTGGGTCATTCAACAGCAGAATGGTAAGTATTTGAAAGTTGAAAAATCCTCGTCGTGGTTTTATCCTGCTGATAAGCAGTCGAACTATTGCCATTGGAACATCAACTCTTCTGCAAATGAAATCAAGTTCATCTTTCAGAACCAATACCAAAGCAAGTATAGGATAGTTAGAAACTCATCTAATAACAAGTTTTCTGTTTCGGAAAGTACGTATTCTACTCTCGTCCTCTTCCAGGAGGTTCTCGACCCCGCTACAGTTTCCATCTCTTCAGTAGGCTATGCCACCTTGTATTATGGCGACCGCGCGTTGACCGTGCCGGAGGGCGTGGTTGCCAAGACTTACGCGGTGGAGAACGGGCTGTTGGTCAACACCAAGGAGTATGTGGCGGGCGACGTGATTCCCCAAGCCACGGCTGTGGTGCTGAAAGGCAAGGAGGGAACCTACACTTTTGAGTCGGCCACCACCGAAGGCACTGCCCCTGGGAAGTCAGACCTCTATGGCTATGACGCAGAGCAGACCACAAGTGTCACCAATGCCAAATACTATTACAAGTTGTCCTTGGACGACAATGGGGCGAACGTCGGCTTCTATTGGGGGCAGGACAATGGCGCGGCCTTCGCTTCGGGCGCTCACAAAGCGTTCTTGGCCGTGAAGGAAGCCATTGCGTCAAAGGCATTCTCTTTCGACAAGGAGGTGACGGCAGTCAAGTCTGTCGGCCTCAACTCAGCCCGCGATGCCGTCTATTCCCTTGCCGGTGTGCGTATGCTTCCCAGCCGTCTTCCCGCCGGTGTCTATATCAAGAATGGAAAGAAAATCATTGTGAAGTAACCTTTTATCCTATTGGCTATGAATGGAAAAGAATACATCGTCCCGCGAGTTTGTTTGAGACAAGTGGAACCCACGGAGTTGCTGCAGGGCAGCAACGATTTGAAGTTGAGCAATCGCACTTCCAATAGCTCCCAACTCTCCAAGGACTCGGAGTTTGAGGCCGAAGACGAAGAGCCAGACGCTTGGGAGTAGGCCAACCGACCACGCAAACAGCCGACTGCCGCCGCTGTCTGGCGCATACCGAAACTTGGGCTTGAACTGTGGAGCTATTGGAGTCTACAGGCTTTATGGGATGCGTCCTAACCTTTGTCGCCCAAATACTTCCTCTCAAACGCCTCTTTCTTTCGCAAGGTCTCGGCGAGGAATTGCCGATAGTCGCTGCTGTCGGGATGGAATGGCTTGTGGGCGAGGGCCTCGCGGATAGGGCGCCATTCGGCAACCATCTGTTTTGCGGTCTCGGAGAAACACGCCTCACGGAAGCGCTCGTAGAGATAGTCTACGGTCTGCTCTGAGGGATGCAGCATGTCGGGCTGATAGAACCGATAGTCGCGCAGCTCGTCGTTCACAATCTCGTAACTCGGAAAATAATACAGCCTGTCTGATGCATCCTCGACCATCAGGTGGTCGATGGCGAGCAGCAAGGTTGACTTGCTCAACTGGCTCCCATGATAACCATACTTGCGATAGCGGATGGGACTGACCGTGAACACGATGCGTACCGCCGCATTGTGCCTCCGCAGATGCTCCACGCACTGGCGCAGGGCCTGCACACAGGCCGCCACGTCCAACGTCTGCTCCTTGAACTCGCGTTGGGGCCGCTTGCGGCAGTTGTCGACGATTTTTCCGCTGCTGAGTTCAACATACACATGGTTCGTGCCAAGCGAGACGACAGCCACGTCGCAGTCTATCGGTTGGGCGTCACCCTCGCAGGGGTAGGGTTGCCCCGCCACGGTATGCATCACGCTCACGGGGTTGTACATCACCCCGTAGGGGTTCACCACGGTCTGGAAGTGGTCGTTGGCAAACCTTTGCCCGATGTTGTCGGCGAAGCAGCTGCCCACAAAGGCCATTCGGTCCGTGGGAAGAATGCGCCACGAGGGGGCGGGAATTTCTACGTGGGTCTGAAGTATCATCCTACTCCTTTTTCTTTGAGGTATAAGGCGCGCCGCAGAATCTCCGCATGGTCGAAGGCCAAAGGTGGCAGCTCGGTGAGCGGAAACCAGCGCGCGCGCCGGGCGTCGTCGCCTCCGCAGACTTCGGGCATTCCCTCCACGTCTGTCCAGAAGGCCACCGACAGCACCCTTTCGCGCGGGTCGCGGTCCACCGTGGTGAAGGCACCAATCTGATGGATGTCGACCACCGCGAGTCCCGTCTCTTCCCTCAACTCGCGCCGCGCCGCGTCGTCGGCAGTCTCATCGATGTTCATAAATCCGCCGGGAAAGGCCCATTGGCCTTTGCACGGCTCATTGTTCCTTTCTATGAGCAGCACCATGGGAGCTTCGCCCTGCTTGTGGGCGAACACCACGCAGTCGGCAGCCACGGCCGGATGCGGATATTTGTAAGTATAAGCCATTTCTATGAGTTGTGAGTTGTGGGGTATGGGTTGCCTTAGCTTCTGCTCACCACCATCCCCTCCCTGCTCAGGGCCATGTCGACGAAGCGGGCGCGTGGGTTGAGCGGATGGGCGGAGAGTGTCTGCCGGATGCGCACGGCGGCCTGGGGATCCTTGGCCACCATGTAGAGATAGCCGCCACCGCCGGCTCCCGGCAGCTTGTAGCCCAAGCAGAGGTCGTCGATTTCCCGCGTCAGCGCCGCCACCTCGGGAGGATTCGTGCCGCTGTCGAGGAGTTGGTTCTGCTGCCACGTCTTGCGTATGAGCCGTCCCATCTGCACGAAGTCGTTGCGCTGTATGGCATCGTACATTTCCAAGGCGTGTCCCTTCATCTGGCGCAGCAGCTCCAACTCGTCGTGCTCGTTGAGGAACATGCGGCGCACGATTTCGGCCAAGATTTTCTTTGCCGTGCGCGTGATGCCTGTGTAGTAGAGCAGATGGCACTCATGGTATTCCGGGCGTGTGAAGAGGTCGTCGGGCAGCCATCTCACTTGTGGACTCTGGTTCCATCCTGGCTCGGTATGGAGCAGCTTCACGCCTTGCAGCAGTCCGCCAAACTGGTCCTGCCAGCCGCCGCCCGTAGTGAGGAGCTGTTCCAAGATAAGCGTGCGGTTGCCTATCTCAGTCTTGTCCCATCCACAGCCCAAGAAGTCGTTGAGCGTTCCCAGCACATTGGCGGCCAGCACGCTGCTCGTGCCCAGTCCCGAGCCTGCGGGGATGGCCGAGAGCAGCGTGATCTCGATGCCGCAGCCGAAGTCGCGCAGCTGCGCTTCGAGCGACGGGAATCGTTCGGCGCAGAAGTCGGGATGGAAACCGCAAAGCACCAATGCCGCCTTGGGTATGGAGAAGGCGCTGCCCACGTGGTTGAAGTCGGCAAGGTCGGCAAAGGTTGTCACCGTCTCCGATACGCCGAGGTCGATGCTGCGAATCACGACATGGAAGTCGCTGCAGGGCTTCACGTAGGTCTGTATGGGTGGCTGTCCGTTGAGTTCTATGGCGAGGTTCACCACGTTGCCGCCCTCCAGGATGCAGTTGGGCGGCGTGTCGGTCCAGCCGCCGGCGATGTCGATGCGCACGGGCGACCGTCCCCACACGATCTGGTCGTCGCAAACCATCTTGCGCGGCTTCAGCTTGTGGGCCGTGGCCTGTGCAGTGATGCCCTCGGCCAAGAGGCTGAAGGCCTTTCGCTCGTCGGCTGTGGCGTTGGGGTTGGCGGTGAGCTGGCTGCGCATCATGGCGTCGCTGATGCGCTGCATCAGTGGAGCGTCGTCGGGCAGTGGGGCGGGCAGCGTCAGGCGGGCGTTGTTGAAGGCCCGGGCGGCATCCTCCAAGTCGAGCTGGTAGAACACGCTGTGTTCATGATTCTTTTGCAGGGCCACCCAGTTGCTGTTGCGGAACTCCTCGCGCTGGGCCTCCAAGCGGCGCAGGTTGGCGCGGTTGGAAATCTGCTCGGCGCTCAACAGCTCAGTGTGGCTGTCGGCTTGGCCCGTCATGTAGGCATCGAGGGCCTTGAGGTCGTCGAACAGCGGGAAGCGGGGTGTGGTCTGCTCCTCGCCCGCAAACTTGTCGAAGTAGCCATAGCGGCGCACAGCCCACGCCGACTCGCCCACGGGTATGATGTCGAGGCATTCGCCCTCGTGGAGCGTCAGGGTCCAGTCGTTGAAGGGCACTCCGGTGACGATGTTGTTCTTGGTCAGCGTCCAGTGGATTCCCACACAGCTGTTCTCCACCCATACGTTCTCGTTGTCGTCGGTGAACTTGGGCGCCGTGACCGCATTCTGCACGAATATGCTCGGACAGGGTTTGAGCGAGTGGTGCATGATGCGCCGCTGGTCGTTGACCAGGTTCTGGATGGCCACCGTCGACGACAGTAGTTCGTGGGAGGTGCCGAAATGGTAGAACTCGCCGCCCGGCAGGGGCAGCACCGCCACCTTGAGGCTGGCCACGAGCGGGTCGAGCTGGGAGGGATGCTCGCCCAAGCAGCAGCCAAAGGTGCCGTAGAGGTCGTAGTCGGTCACCTTTCCGCCTCTCATGGAGCGTTGCATCAACACGTCGATGGCTTTGTCGCTGAGGAGCCACACGCCGATGTCGGTCAGATAGTAGTGGTCCTTGAGCAGCGCGCCCAACGTCTTCACCGAAGGCTTCTGCAACATGCAGTCGAGCACCGAGGGCGACTCTCTCCGGGCCACGAACACCCCGTGGTCCTTGGCTATCTCAGGGCCGAGCCAGAGCCCGTAGCACACCACGTCGGCGTTGGGAATCGGTTGCAGCGGCTCCGTAGCGCGAATCAGCACGTCGCCGCTCACCACCATGGTGTGGAGCCGCTCGGGTGCGGCCTCCATGATTCGCTCATAGAGGGGGAGCTGCAGGGAGAGGAGGTTTTGCGACAGCCGTTGCCCGCGTTCCCAGCGAAATACGGGAATGGGCGTGAGAATCTTGCCCGATGGGGCATACGACGGCAGACGGCGGCTCTGGCCTCCCGCATGGAGCAGCAGCCGTCGGTCGGCGCCGAGCCAGCGGTGAAAATCGGCTGGGGCTGTGGTGGCCTCGTGTCCCGTCGCATTGCGATAGGCCTGCAGCAAGAGCCAAGTGGTTCCTCCGCCCGACCCGAGCTTGTGGCCTACGGGGTCGTGGGTGCAAAACCATTCCTCATGGTCGAGGTGGGTTATATCGTGGAAACTCTCCACCAAATTGGGTGGAAGGGACAATAGCTTTTTCATCATTCACAATATTTTTATAATGCATAATGCACCATGCACAAATGCATAATTGCCGTTCGCGTTTCTTTTGTAATGCACCATGCGTAATGCATAATTGGCATTCGCGTTTCTTGTTAATTCCTAACTTCTGGCTTTGCTCGCTCTCCAGCCGTAGCAGGCGACGACGATGAAGCAGACCACGGGGACGAAGAAGCTGAGGTTGATGAGGGAGAGGCCACACCATGAGCCACCCACATCCATGATGGCGGCTTGGATGGGTGGGATGACGCTGCCCCCCAAGATGCTCATCACCAGTCCGGCTCCGCCAAACTTCACGTTCTCTTTCAGTCCCTTCAAGGCGATGCCGTAGATGGTGGGGAACATCAGACTCATGCAGCCGCTCACGAACACTAAACTCCACAGGCCCACGCGCCCGCCCACGAAGATGGTGCTCGTCAGCAAGGCGATGGCGGCGATGGCCAAACAGCATAGCAAACGCCCCGGACTGACATACTTCAGGAAGTAGGTGCAGACGAAGCGGCCTATGGCGAAGAGCGCGAGCGCACCCAAGTAGAAGTTGGTCGTGAGCTGGTGGGCAGTCTTCTCGTCGATGCCCTCCATGTCGTGGAACACGTGCAGGCCATAATACATGATGTAGGCCCAGCACACCGTCTGCGCACCGATGTAGAAGAACTGCGCAACGACTCCATTGCGGTAGTTGGCGTTGGCGGCGAGCTGCCTGAGCGTTGCCCACAGGGGCTTCTTCTCTCCCGACTCGCCCGCCTTGGGCATGCGCGTGACGGCGATGACGAGCAGCAGCACGAGAATGACGATACCTATATATAAATAGGGCTGCACGAGAATGTCGAGGTCGTGCATCTTGATGACCTCAAACTGCTCCGGGGCCGACTGGTGCAGCGAGGCGCGCTGCTCGCTCGATGCGGGGTTGAGGCCCACGGCCACGTAGGTGAGGGCGATGTAGGCACCCGTGATGGCTCCCAGGGGATTGAACGACTGGGCGAAGTTGAGGCGGCGCGTGGCCGTCTCCTCGCTGCCCATGCAATAGACGAAGGGGTTGCAGCTGGTCTCCAAGAACGACAGTCCGCACGTCATCACGAAGTAGGCGGGCAGGAAGGCATAGAACATGCCCGTGCTCTTGGCGGGAATGAAGGCCAGCGCGCCTACGGCGTAGAGCGTAAGGCCCAACACCACGCCGGCCTTGAACGAATAGCGCTGGATGAAGAGGGCGGCGGGAAAGGCCATGACAAAGTAGCCCAGATAGAAGGCCACCTGCACGAAGCTGCTCTCAAACTTGGAAATCTGGAATATCTTGCTGAACGACTGCACGAGGGGATTCGTCACATCGTTGGCGAAGCCCCACAGCGCGAAGCAAGTGGTAATCATAATGAACGGCAGGAGATAGTTCACTCCGTTCAGCCTAAACAGTCCGTCCTTGGATTTGTCTGTGTTGGAGGTTTTCATATTTGCTTTGTTATTGCCGCAAAGTTAATCAAAAATATGGAGACCGAGAAGAAAAAACCGAAAAACAACCCCCCTTGGATGCCGGTTTCACGGCTTGCCTGTGTCTTACTTGCCCATCTTCCGCCGCTTGCCCGTCTTCTGTGGCAACTGCCACGATAGTTCGTGTCAATTGTCACGAACTATCGTCTCGGTTGTCACGATCTATCGTGGCAGTTGCCACGGATGTTGGCAATGCGCCCCGAAACTTGTACGCAGGCCTTGGTGAGGGGTGGCTTGGCGCAGCCGATTCTGCCGCACAGCCCTGCCGTGGGCGGTGGCAAGCAGCATTGCTGGCCGGGCGGATTGTTTTTGGCACAGTCTTTGCTAATTTGTAGTTAGTTTAGAAATATATAATCCTATAACGATATGCAAAAAGGTAACATTGGAGTAACAACCGAGAACATCTTCCCGGTCATCAAGAAGTTTCTCTATTCAGACCACGAGATTTTCCTGCGCGAGATGGTCTCAAACGCCGTCGACGCTACGCAGAAGTTGAAGACCCTCGCCCAGCAGGGTGACTTCAAGGGCGACATGGGCGACCTCAAGGTGGAGGTCATCCTCGACAAGGACAAGGGCACGCTCACCATACGTGACCATGGAATAGGAATGACGGCGGAGGAGATTGACAAATACATCAACCAGATAGCCTTCTCGGGCGTCACCGACTTCCTCGACAAATACAAGGACCAGGCCAACGCCATCATCGGCCACTTCGGACTGGGATTCTACTCGGCCTTCATGGTGTCGAGCAAGGTGGAGATCCTCACCCTCAGCTACAAGGAGGGCGCCAAGGCTGTGAGGTGGAGCTGCGACGGCACGCCCGCCTTCGAGATTGACGACGCCGAGAAGACCGATCGCGGCACCGACGTAATCCTCCACATCGCCGACGACTGCAAGGAGTATCTTGAGAAGCAGAAGATAGAGGAGCTGCTCAACAAATACTGCAAGTTCATGGTGGTGCCTGTGGTGTTCGGAAAGAAGCAGGAGTGGAAGGACGGCAAGATGCAGGATACCGACAAGGACAACGTCGTCAACGACATAGAACCCCTCTGGACAAAGGCCCCCTCCACGCTCAAGGACGAGGACTACAAGGAGTTCTACCGCAAGCTCTACCCCATGCAGGACGAGCCCCTGTTCTGGATCCACCTGAATGTGGACTATCCCTTCAACCTCACGGGCATCCTCTATTTCCCGCGCATCAAGAGCAACATCGACCTGCAGCGCAACAAGATCCAGCTCTATTGCAACCAAGTGTTCGTCACCGACCAGGTGGAGGGCATCGTGCCGGACTTCATGACGCTGCTCCACGGCGTAATCGACTCGCCCGACATCCCGCTCAACGTGAGCCGCAGCTACTTGCAGAGCGACGCCAACGTGAAGAAAATCTCCACCTACATCACCCGCAAGGTGGCCGACAAGCTCAACCAGACCTTCAAGGACGACCGCAAGCACTTTGAGGAGATCTGGGACGACCTGAAGCTCTTCATCAACTATGGCATGCTCTCCGACCAGGCTTTCTTCGACAAGGCCAAGGACTTCGCCCTCGTGAAGGACACCGAGGGCAAGCACTTCACCTTCGACGAATACAAGACGCTCATCAAGGACGAGCAGACCGACAAGGACGGCAACTTGGTGTACCTCTATGCCACCAACAAGGACAAGCAGTACACCTACATCGAGGCCGCCAAGAAAAAGGGATACAGCGTGCTGATGCTCGACGGGCAGCTCGACGTGCCCATGGCAAGCATGTTGGAGCAGAAGTTTGAGAAGTCGCGCTTCTCGCGTGTCGACTCGGATGTCATCGACCGGCTGATCCAGAAGAAGGACGTGGCCAAGACCGATCTCACTCCTGAGCAACGTGACAATCTGACAGAGTCGTTCCGCTCGCAGATGCCCGTGATGGAGAACAAGAACTTCACCGTCACCGTGGAGTCGCTGGGCGAGGATGCGCAGCCGGTGGTCATCACGCAGAATGAGTATATGCGCCGCATGAAGGACATGAGCCGCTTCCAGCCGGGCATGGGCTTCTATGCCCAGATGGCCGATGCCTACGAACTGGTGCTGAATGCCGACCACGCCCTCGTGAAGGAGGTGCTGGAAAAGGTGGACGGCGCCACCGCCGACGCCCTCAAGCCCGTAGACGCTGACTTGAAAGGCTCCCAGGCCCGTCTGGCCGTGCTGCATCAGGAGCAGGACAAGAAGAAGCCGGAGGAAATCACCGAAGAGGAGAAGAAGGACCTCAAGGACACGGAGGCCAAGATAGACGAGCTTCGCAAGAAGCGCAACGGCATCGTGGACGACTATGCCAAGGGCAACAAGGTGATCCACCAGCTCATCGACTTGGCCCTGCTGCAAAATGGCATGCTCACGGGCGCAGCCCTCGACACCTTCATCAAGCGGTCTGTGGGGATGATCAAGGAGTAGTCCCCAATGCCCATAGCGGCCAAACAAAAAAAGTGGCAGGCGCCAATTGGCGTCTGCCACTTTCTTTTTGGTTCTCAAGCTTGCGCCTATTTGTCGCAGGAAGAGCAGTTCCAGGGCTTGAGCTCCTTGAAGAAGTCGTGGCCCTTGTCGTCGACGAGGATGAAGGCGGGGAAGTCCTTGACGGTAATCTTCCAGATGGCCTCCATGCCAAGCTCGGGATACTCCACACACTCAATGCTGGTGATGCACTCCTTTGACAACACGGCGGCCACACCGCCAATGGTGCCAAGATAGAAGCCGCCATGCTTCTTGCAGGCGTCGGTCACCACCTGCGTGCGGTTGCCCTTGGCAATCATCACGAGCGAGCCGCCATGGTCCTGGAACTCATCCACGTAGGGATCCATGCGGTTGGCTGTGGTCGGTCCCATGGAGCCGCAGGGCATTCCATCGGGAGTCTTGGCCGGTCCGGCATAGAGGATGGGATGGTCCTTGAAATACTGCGGCAGGTCCTCGCCCGCGTCGAGGCGCGCCTTGAGCTTGGCGTGGGCGATGTCGCGGGCCACGATGATGGTGCCGTTGAGGCTCACTCGCGTGGAGACAGGATACTTGGTGAGCTCGGCGCGCACGTGGTCGATGCCCTTGTCGAGGTCTATCTCCACGCCCTTGGCACCCTCGCCGGGCTTGCGGTATTCCTCGGGAATGAGCTCAGAGGGGTTGTCGTCCATCTTCTCCAGCCAGATGCCGTCCTTGTTGATCTTGCCCTTGATGTTGCGGTCGGCGGAGCAGCTCACGCCCAAGCCTATGGGGCAGGAGGCACCGTGGCGCGGCAGGCGGATGACGCGCACGTCGTGGGCAAAGGCCTTGCCGCCAAACTGGGCTCCGAGGCCAATCTTGTGGGCCTCGTCGAGGAGCTTGGCCTCCAAGTCGAGGTCGCGGAAGGCGCGGCCCGTCTCATCGCCGGTGGTGGGCAGGTTGTCGTAATACTTGATGCTGCCAAGCTTCACCGTGAGCAGGTTCTTCTCGGCCGACGTGCCACCAATCACGAAGCAGATGTGGTAGGGAGGACAGGCGGCGGTGCCCAGGCTCTTCATCTTCTCCACGAGGAAGGGCAGCAGTGTGCCTTCGTTCTGGATGGTGGCCTTGGTCATGGGATAGAAGTAGGTCTTGTTGGCCGAGCCACCGCCCTTGGCCACCATGATGAAGTGATACTCAGCTCCCTCCGTGGCCTCGATGTCGATCTGGGCGGGGAGGTTGCAGCGGGTGTTCACCTCGTCGTACATGGTGAGGGGGGCGTTCTGCGAATAGCGCAGGTTCTCCTGCGTGTAAGTGTTGAACACGCCGCGGCTCAGGGCCTCGGCATCGTCGAATCCCGTCCACACCTGCTGTCCCTTCTCACCGTGGATGATGGCTGTGCCCGTGTCCTGGCAGAAGGGCAGCACGCCCTTGGCGGCCGTCTCGGCATTGCGCAGGAACTGCAGGGCCACATACTTGTCGTTCTCCGACGCCTCGGGATCCTTCAAGATGGCGGCCACCTGCTCGTTGTGCTTGCGGCGCAGCATGAACTCACAGTCGTGGAAAGCCTGCTGGGCCAGAAGCGTCAAGGCCTCTGGCGTGACCTTGAGGATTTCCTTTCCTTCAAATTCCGACACGCTGACGCCCTCCTTCGACACGAGGCGATACTCGGTATCGTCCTTGCCCAGCTGGAACATCGGCGCATACTTGAAATCTACTTGTTTTGACATAATGTTTGTTTTCTATAATTGAAAAGTGTTTCCTATCCTTAATAGCCGAAGGCCTCCTCGAGCGACACGCGCTGCACCTTGCCGTAGCTGCTGATGGCCTTCATGTCGAGCTCGGCCTCATTGCCGAGGATGATGTAGGTGTAGGGCTTGCGGGCGATGCGCTCGTTGGCGAACTTCACCACTTGCTCCAGCGTGATGCTGGGAATCTCCTTGTAGATGCGGCTGTTGATGTCGTAGTCGAGGCCCATGCGCTGGGCGTAGTGGTAGTTGGAGAGGATGCCGAACTTCTGCACCCTGCGCGAGGCGATGCTCTTGAGCAGGTATTGCTTGGAGTTCTCGAACGTGGCCTCGCGCACGGGAATGCTGTCGAGCAGGGTGTTGAACTCCTTCACGCAGTCTATCATCTTGTCGTTCTGGGTGACGATGTAGGTGTAGAACTGCTCTTTGTCCCTCTTGTCCCACGGCTCTTCATAGTCGGCAAACGAAGAGTAGGCCAGTCCGCGCGCCTCGCGCAGCTCCTGGAACACGATGCCGCTCATGCCGCCGCCGAAATAGTTGTTGAAGAGACGGATGATGGAGGCGTGGTCGGGATTCCAACCGATGTTCTCGTTGTAGTATTGCATCATGTAGATGTTCTTGGCATCGTAAGGAGCGATCAGCACTTTGGGCTCATTGGTCTCAGCCTGTGTGTAGCGATGTGCCTCGTAGGCAAACTTGGCCACGTTCTTCTTGCGGGGCATGGCCTTGGTGATGAGCTTCTGCAGGTCGGCCATCGGCGTAGGGCCGTAGTACATCACGGTGGCGTTGAGCTGGTGGCGGAGGTTGCCCACAAGGCGGAGCAGCTCATCGGGATTGGCCTCGCGCATGTCCTTCTCGCTCATGTTGTCGTTGAAGTTGTTGCGCGGCCCGTAGAAGCCATAGCTCTGGATGGCGCGGAAGCAGTTCTGCTGGTCGTTCTTGGACTCCTTGCGGTCTTTTATCACCGCCTCCACGAAGTTGTCGTAGTCGGCCTTGCCCACTGTGCCCGTCTGCAGCAGTTCGTTGAAGAGGCTGAGGGCCTTGGGCATATTGCTGTTCAGCCCCGTGAGGTAGTAGGTGGTCTCGTCGCTGCCCACCGACACGCTGAAGTCGCAGGCCAGTGTGTAGAAGGCTTTCTGCACCTGTGCCAGCGTCATCTTCTTGGTCGATGCATAGTTGAAGAGTCCTGCGGCGATGTTGAGGCGCGGTGTGTTCTCCTGCCCCACGGGGAAGGCGATGGCGAGCGTGAAGAGGTCGTCGCTCGTGTTCCTCTTATATAATAAGGTAGTCTGGCCGTTCTCGAACGTCGACTTCTCCAAGTCCTTGTTGTAGTCGACAAACTGCGGCTGGATGGGTGTCACCTTGGCGCTGGTCAGTTGCTTGAGGAATTCGCTCTGCTTGTCGTTGTTGGTGGGGATGGGCGTGATGGCGGGCTTCTCTATCTTGTGGATGGTGGTGTCGTTGCCCTGTGCCTTGTACACCGTGATGAGGTTGTTGTCGCCCAAGTGCCTGTTGGCAAACTTCACGATGTCGGCCTTGGTGAGTTTGGAGATGCGGTCGATTTCCCCCGCCACTTGCTCCCAGGGGGTGCGGTTGATGAACGCGTCGACAAACTGGTTGGCGCGGAAGCGGTTGTTGTCCAGCTGCTGGTAGTAGTAGCGCTTGTAGTTGTTGACGATGGCGGGCAGCAGGTCCTCGGCGAAATCGCCGTCGCGCAGCTTCTTCACCTCTCCGAGCAGCAACTGTCGCACTTCCTTGAGGCTCTGTCCCTCCTTGGGCAGACCATAGAGGAAGAACATGGAGTAGTCGGTCATGGCGTCGACACCGTTGTCGGAGGCCTGCACCTTCATGGGCTGGTTGAGGTCCACGTCGAAGAGTCCGGCCTTGCCGTTGCAGAGCAGTTGGTTGATGATGGTGAGGGTGTCCAGCTGCAGGCTGTTGCCGCGGTCGAAGCGCCAGGCCATCATCACGTTTTCAGCCTCCTGTCCGTAGACGGTGGTGTCGCGCGGCTGGGTGATGGGAGCCAAGGGGGCATATTGGGGTTCGGAAAGGTTGGGGTCGGCCTTCCAAGAGCCAAAGTTTTTCTCTAAGATGGCCATCACCTCGTCAGGGTCGAAGTCGCCGGCCATACAGATGGCCACGTTGTTGGGCACATAGTAGCGCTTGAAATAGTTCTTGATGTTGGTGATGCTCGGATTCTTCAGGTGCTGCTGGGTGCCGATGGTGGTCTGCGTACCGTAGGGATGGGTGGGGAAGAGGAGCTTGTAGACGGAGTTCCACTCCTTGCGGGAGTCTTGTGCCAAGCCGATGTTGTATTCCTCATACACAGCCTCAAGCTCCGTGTGGAAGCCTCTGATGACCATGTTCTGGAAGCGGTCGGCCTGCACGCGCGCCCAGTTCTCAATCTCGTTGCTGGGGATGTCCTCCACGTAGCAGGTCACGTCGTTGGAAGTGTAGGCGTTGGTGCCCTGGCTGCCGAAAGCCGACATCATCTTGTCGTATTCGTTGGGGATGTTGTATTGGGCGGCAAGCTGCGACACGGAGTCGATCTCGTGGTAGGCCTGCTTGCGCTGTGCGGGGTCGGTGAGCGTGCGGTATTTCTCATAGCGCGCCTCGATGTCGTCGAGATAGGGCTTCTCCTTGGCTGGGTCGGAGGTACCGAAGTGGGTTGTCCCCTTGAACATCAGGTGTTCCAGGTAGTGGGCCAGGCCAGTGGTCTCGGGCGGGTCGTTGCGCGAGCCCGTGCGGACGGCGATGTAGGTCTGCACACGTGGGGTGAGCTTGTTCACTGAGAGGTACACTGTCAGTCCGTTGTCCAACTTGTAGATGCGGGCCTGCATGGGGTCGCCCTTCACCGAAGTGTAAGGATACGTCTTGGCGAAGGCTCCTGTGCAGAGGGCCACAAGACCGATTAGAAGCAATGATTTCAGTTTTCTCATAGTTTTGCTTGTTTTGAGGTTCAAAATATGGTCGCCCTCGCCCCCCGAAGTCTTGGGGGCAAGGGCGACTGGATTAGTTCTCGAAGTCGATTTCATGGTCGAGTTTGTCGAGGAAGTTGTTGAGTACGCTTTCCTCGATGTCGCCCATCTTAAACTCGCGCTCGGCGTCGCGTCTGATTTCGGCAATCCACGCGCGCCGTGCCGTCACGTAGTCTTGGTGGATGCGCTCGGCCAGTTGGTCGTCGATGCTCTCCACTCCGTAATAGTCGCAGATCATCTTGTAGGTCCACGTCCATTGGTACTCCCTGTAGTTGGCGTTGATGTCCTCAAAGCGGTCGTTGATTTGCCCAATGGTGCTGAGCGCCCCGCTCTTGATGTCGTCAGCGAGGCGTTGCTCCTCGCTCTCGGGCAGGAGCAGCCCCGAGAGGTCAGCCCAGTCGCCCTCGCCCACCGAGGCGCGCGGCGAGCCGAAGAGGTTCCACTTCTGCACGCGCTTCAGCACGGCTCCCATGTAGATGCGCAGGGCGATGTCGTATGACTCGATGCCCTTGTGCAGGTTGTTGGCCTTGATGACGTATTCGTGGTAGTTGTAGTATGACACGTCGTCGCCCGAGGCGTCGCGGAGGTCTTCCAGGATTTTCTTTCCTTTCAGGATCTCTCCCACGGAGAAGGGCGACAGCCAGTCGAAGTTGACCACGCTCTTCTGCGCTCCCTGCGGACGGGTGTCGCGCTTGGGCCACTTGCGGATGTCGCGGTAGAGGCCCACGGTGGTGATGTTGCGTCCCGGCACGAGATACATCGTGTTGCCCTCGGCGATAAGATAGGAGAATGGCAGCTTGCGGGTGTTGGGATGGTGCATCAGTTTGCCAAAGCAGACACTGAACGTGCCGATGGTGGCGGGCAGCAGCAGGTAGGCTCCGCTGGCCGTCTTGGTGCCGCGCTCTAACACGCCCCAGTGCATGGGACCCATTTTGTAGGCGTGGTTGGAGAAGTTGGTGGCCGAACCGGCGTTGTAGAAGCTGAACTGGGCGCCGATGAGCAGCGAGCTCTTGTGGTGGCTGGCCGTGAAGGGGCCGCAGAAGGCGGCGCAGGCCTCTCCGTTGCTCATGTAGCTGTTGGCGAAGAACACGCTCTGCGAGGCGGTGAACCCGTTGCTGATTTGGCAGGCCTCGCCCACGAAGCAGTCCTGCATCTTCACCGAGTTGACGATGCGTGAGCCCTCGCTCACGATGGAGTTCTCTATGATGACGCCTGTGCCCACGTAGACGTTGGCCTCGTTGGTCGTCACCAAGGTGCAGTCGCTCAGCCGGCTGGCGCCGTTCACCTCGCAGTCGTCCTCAAGAATGGCGTTGGTGATTTCCTTGGTGTTGATGATTTTCACTCGGTCGCCGATGACGCCGCAGTCGGGCAAGCCCTCCTTCACCTCACGGGTGATGATATGGCGCAGCTGGTTCTTCATTTCCTTGTCGCCGGAGTGCTTCACCATGAAGGCGGCAAACTGTGAGTTGAGGTTGTCGAAGAGCATCAGGTTGCCTTCGCCCACCTCGTTGAGCACGCTGATGAGGTTGCCCTTGCCGTAGGTGGCTCCTTCGGTGGTTTCCAAGGTGCAGACATTGGAGATATAGCAGTCGTCGCCTATCTTGTAGTTGTTGATGTAGTTGCTGATGTTTTCTATCAGGCAGTTGTCGCCCACCGTCACATTGCGCAACGTAGAGTTGTTGATTCCGCTGTGTTTGAAGAAGCCGTTTGCGATTTCCACGTTTTTCTCGAAAGCTCCCAATTGGATTTTGCCATAGAACATCACGCGGTGGAAATAGTTGGGCTTGAAGTCCTCGTCGACGAGCACTGATGTCCAATCCTCGGCCCAACAGCTGTTGTCTTCCAGCACATTGATTTCTTCTTCCCTAAGTTGTCTGTAATTCGCCATAGTCTATCTCAATTGTAGTTTTGTTTGTTTCTCCTCTTGTCGTCGCTTTCCCATGCGCCTTTCATGCACAAAGCATCATGCATGGCCCGGTGCATCGGAAGCTCCTAACTCCTAACTTATTTCTGGATAGAGGAAGTCGTTGTAGGGGTATTTCTGCACGTGGAGTTCCCTCACTCGCTTGTAGAGCACCTGCTTGAACTCATCGATGTTCTCGTGGTTCTTGGCCGAGATGAAGATGCAGTTCTCTCCCTCGCGTGCCATCCATGTGGCCTTGAGCTGGTCGAGCGTGATGTTCTCCTTGGTCTGAGGGGTGAGGTCGTCGGGTTCCTTGTCCACCCAGTGGTAGTTGTCTATCTTGTTGAACACCATCATCTGGGGCTTGTCGGCGCAGCCGAGTTCCTTGAGCGTGGCGTTGACCACCTGTATCTGTTCCTCGAAGTCGGGGTGCGAGAGGTCTACAACGTGTACCAACAGGTCGGCCTCGCGCACTTCGTCGAGGGTGGACTTGAACGAGTCCACCAAGTCGGTGGGCAGCTTGCGTATGAAACCCACCGTGTCGGCGAGCAGGAAGGGCAGGTTCTCTATCACCACCTTGCGCACCGTCGTGTCGAGGGTGGCGAAGAGCTTGTTCTCGGCAAACACCTCGCTCTTGGCCAACAGGTTCATGATGGTGGACTTTCCCACGTTGGTGTATCCCACCAAGGCCACACGGATGAGCCGTCCGCGGTTCTTTCGCTGCGTGGCCTTCTGCTTGTCGATCTCAGCCAACCGCTGTTTCAGCAGACTCATCCGCTGCAGGATGATGCGTCGGTCCATTTCCAACTGAGTCTCGCCAGGGCCGCGGAGTCCCACGCTGCCTTTTCCGCCGCCTGAGCCTGAGCCGCCACCCTGACGTTCCAAGTGGGTCCAGAGGCGTTGCAGCCGCGGCAGCATGTAGCGGTATTGTGCCAGTTCCACCTGTGTCTTGGCGTTGGCGGTCTTGGCCCTCATGGCGAAGATGTCGAGGATGAGCGAAGTGCGGTCGAGAATCTTCACTCCCAACTCCTTCTCCAAATTGCGTATCTGTTTGGCGGAGAGCTCGTCGTCGAAAATCACCATTCCGACCTCGCGCTCATTCTCCTCTTCATTCTTTATATACTGCTTGATTTCCTCCAGCTTGCCTTTGCCCACGTATGAGGTTTGGTTGGGACCCGCCACTTTCTGCGTGAATCGTCTCACGGTAACGGCTCCTGCAGTGTCGGCCAAGAACTCGAGCTCGTCGAGGTATTCCTTGGTTTTGGCCTCGTCTTGGTTCTGCGTGATGAGTCCCACCAATATAGCCGTCTCGGCCTTGGCTTCGGAGATAACAAATTCTTTCATTGAATATCGATATTCTTTTTGTATGCAAATATAGCTCAAAAACGGCTAATGACAAAATAAACTTCTCAAAATTTATATTCGTGCATACAAATCGCCTTGTTGGAGCGTATTGCCCGGTGAGTCTTCCCACCCATGGTTGCTTCTTCTTATATCGAGAAAAACGGCGCAGCGGATTCCATAACCTCTATTTGGGTGGTTTGTGGACGCGCATTGGCCAAGTCGGGACCGCACTGCTCATCAGAGACTCCGAGCCTGTTCAGTCTCTTGGCACGGGATAGTTGTATCGGTCGAAGTAGGATGGCGCGTGGCGGTCGTACCACACTCCCTCCACGTTGATGTTGATCGTCGTGTTGGCATTGGGCTTGTACTGCACGCCTGCGCCCAACACATTGGCGCCGGGAGCGTGGAGATAGGACGCTGAACCCCAGGGCCCGCCTATCGGGTCGAAGAAAGGCGAGTAGAAATAGCCCCCGTAGGGGTAGGGCGAATAGCCTCCGTAGGGATAGTAGCCACGGAAGGAGCGGTCGTAGTTGTTGACCACAGAAAGTTGTCCGTAGGCATAGACATTCCACTTTGGGTTGATTTGCCAGTTGAGCATGGCGTAGAATCCTCCGTCGTGCACGTTGTCGCCCCCGTAGTTGATGCTGTTCACATAGCCGCCGGCAAGCAACCATAGGCTCTTGTCCCGCTTGAGGGGCTTGAGGTAGGCCACGTCGAGCGACGTTCCGAAGCCGCCCTTGTGGGGTGCGTTGTGGCCGAACGTGGCAAAGGCCGAAGCGCTGACGTTGGCGTTCAGTCCCTCGTGCAGCCCGAAGCTGCTTCCTGCGGTGGGAGCTTCGTAGTGGAGCTCTTGCGGTTTCCCGCCATATATGATGGTGTCGGTGGCAGTCTTCACAGTGTCGCCCGGCAGCAGCCAGTTCTCGCGAGGGCTGTCGGCCGAATGGAGCGGCCCCAAGCCGATGGTCTGTGCATGGGCTGCGGCGCTGAGTGAAAGGATGATGACGAATAACAAATGTTTCATACATTGGCAAAGGTATATAAAAAGGAGATACAACGAATGGAATCTCCTTGTTTTTACGAAATTTTTAGGAAAATTAATCTGAGGGAAGCGTTGCCGCCTCAGCCTTTGCCTTGTTTTAGGGTTGGCGCCTCCTGTTGGCCCGCTTCCATGCTGGGGCAATGCCGCAATTGTGGGGTGGCAGGGCATGGCGGGCCCAGCGGCAAGGCGTCTCAAGACGTGATAAGCAGCAATCGTGCAGGATGCTTTTCGTAACCTCCAACATCTCCCAAAGCCTTAATGACAGGCCGCCATCGACCATTTGTGAGCACCGCGCTTTGTGTCAATCCCAAGATTGAAACAGAAGTTGGAGCATCCACTCGGAGTAGGCGCAAGGCACTGCCCTGCACTCGTGTGATTGCGTTTCTTGCCTTGCAAGGCGAGCAAGGGAGAATCCTGTTATTGTTCCTTGGGGTTGGTGGAGTCCTGCTATTGAATGGATGCGGACAATCTTTCCATTGAAATTCTTTCTTACTCTGCATTATTTTCATTACTTTTGTGAACAAAACCAAGAAACTATGGGATTCTTCAAACAACTTTTCGGCGGTGGCGACAACGACAACCATACGCAAGAACAACAACAAGATAAGGCCCGCGACTTCGACGTGCTGAAATACGACGGTGTGCGTGCCATGAACATGGGACAAATCGACTATTCCATCAAGTGCTTCTCCAAGGCCTTGGAACTCAAGGACGACTTGGAGACGCGCGACTATCTCTCGCAGGCCTTCATGCGTTCCGACCAGATGGACTTGGCCATGGAGCAGTTGGCCAAGCTCCGAGAGGCGCAGCCCGACAATGTGCGTATTCTTCTGCGCATGATACACATCTATTATATGACTGAGGACTACGACAAGATGGCCACCATCTGTGACGATGCCCTTCGGATAGACGCTGACAACCCCTTGGCGGTGTATGAGTTGGCGCGGGCCATGCGTGGCAGGGGCGACCTGCTCCAGGCCGTGGCCCAGGCCACGCGTTGCATCGCGCTGTGCGAGAAGGCGGGCGACGATGAGGCTGGGCTGCTCCGTGACGCCACGCTGCTTCGCGGCGGACTGCTGCTGAAGATGAGCGACACGAAAGGGGCATCCGCTGATGCCGACTGGTTGGTGGGGCACGACCCGCAGTCGGAGGACGCCATGCTGCTCAAGGCGCAGGTGGAGCAGGCTATGGGCAACAACGAGGAGGCCTTGCGCTGTTTCGACAAGGTGGTGGACCTGAATCCCTTCTCCTTGGAGGCGTTTCGCCAGCGGGGGGCGCTGAGGTTGCAGATGGGCGACAAGGCAGGAGCCGAGGAGGACATGAGGATGGTGTTGGAACTGGATCCACAGGCCGCCGACAGCGTCAACGGCAAGTTTGAGGCTGAGGGACATGAGGACATCCAGCAAAAGGTGGAGCAGGCCTACAAAAGCGTGAATCCCTTCCAATAATTCATAATTGGCATTCGCCCTCACGCAGGGCTGCAAGTGTTTGATGGGAAGAACGGTCGAATCTTGATTTGGAATCCAACAAGTCACGCTCCCATGCAGTTGGATGCACGCCTGGGCGCCAACCCCGACGTGGATTTCTTACCCTCTCCCTTTGGGAGGATTCCGCAACAAAATGACACAAACGCTATGGACAATAATTTGGACTTAGAACCACTCAACCTGCCGAGCGACAGCGTACGGCCATTCGTCATCGCCGGCCCATGCAGCGCAGAGTCGGAGCAGCAGGTGATGCAAACAGCCAACCAATTGGCAGGAAAGGGCTGCCACATCTTCCGCGCCGGTGTGTGGAAGCCGCGCACCAAGCCCGGCGGCTTCGAGGGAAACGGCGAGAAGGCTCTGCCCTGGATGAAGGAGGTGAAGGAGACGACCCACATGCTCACCGCCGTGGAGGTGGCCACGCCCGAACACGTGGAGCTTGCCCTCAAGTATGGCATCGACATCCTCTGGATAGGCGCCCGCACCACGGCCAATCCCTTTGCCGTGCAGGACATCGCCGACGCGCTGCGCGGCATAGACGTGCCCGTGTTGGTGAAAAACCCCGTCAACCCCGACATCGAGCTGTGGATAGGTGCGTTGGAGCGCATCAACCGTGCGGGCATCCGCAAGCTTGGGGCCATCCACCGCGGCTTCTCAAGCTACGACAACAGGATCTACCGCAACGCACCCACTTGGCAGATTCCCATGGAACTCCACAGGCGCATGCCCGCCCTGCCCATGGTGTGCGACCCCAGCCATATCGGCGGCCGCCGCGAACTCATTGCCCCGCTCTGCCAACAAGCCATGGACTTGGGCTTCGACGGCCTCATCGTGGAAAGCCACTGCGCTCCCGAAGAAGCGTGGACCGACGCCGCCCAGCAAGTCACCCCCGACGTGCTTTACTACATCCTAAGTCTGCTCGTTGTGCGCGACGAGCATTCCTCTACGGAGGGCATCAAGCAGCTGCGCCGCCAGTTGGACGAGATTGACGACAAGATGGTGGAGCTGTTGGCCCGGCGCATGAGAATCAGCAGGGAGATTGGCCGCTACAAGAGGGAACACAACATGACCGTGTTTCAGGCTGGCCGCTACCGCGAGATATTGGAGAAGTATGGCGTGAAAGGAAGCCTCTGCGGGCTCGATCCCCACTTCGTAAGCTCCATCTTCGAGAGCATCCATCAGGAGAGTGTGCGCCAGCAGATGGAAATCGTCAACCAATAGGCATACAGCCGCAGACCATAGGCGCGCTCGTTGTGGGAGCGGGCAGGATGGGGCTTTTTCCTCATCGGAACCGCCACTCCGGCCGCATGGTAGGCTGTCTGACAAGAACAAGGAAGAACATGAGATGATACAACTGATCTTGGCCTCGCTGCTGACGCTCATGGAACTCAACGTGGAGAACCTCTTCGACTGCCAACACGACTCGCTGAAGAATGACACGGAGTTCCTGCCCGATGGCAGCTATCACTGGACGCGGTGGCGCTACTGGCAGAAACTGCAGAAGATAGGCAAGGAAATCATGGCGGCCAACGAATGGGAGGGCGACTCCACGGCCACCGACTACCTGCTGCCTGACCTCGTGGCCATCTGCGAGGTGGAGAACGACAGCTGCCTGCGCGACCTCACGGAGCGGTCGGTGCTGCGCAAGGCCCGCTACCAATACGTGATGACCGCCTCGCCCGATGCCCGGGGCATCGACGTGGCCCTGCTCTATTCGCCCTACAGTTTTGGACTCATCGCCAGCCGCTCTCTGCGCGTGCCGCCCATGAAGGGCATGAAGCCCACGCGCGACATCCTCTATGCCTGTGGCGTGGTGCCAAGCGGCGACACGCTCCACGTGTTTGTGGTGCATGCCCCCAGTCGCTCGGGAGGAGAGGGGCGCACGCAGCCTTTCCGCATGCACGTGGCGCAGACCCTCTGCAGGGCTGTGGACTCGGTGAGGGCGACCAGCGCGGATGCCTCCATCCTGATAGCGGGCGACTTCAACGACTATAGCGGCGACGCCTCCATCCGCCATCTTGTGGCCCACGGACTTACGGAGGTCAGCGCCCATGCCGTGGGACGCAACGGAGCAAAGGGCACCTATTGTTATCAAGGAGAGTGGGGGAGTCTCGACCACGTGTTCGCTTCCGGTCCCGTGGCCGTGGGCTTCAAGGAGAGCTACGTCTTCGACCCCCTGTGGCTTTTGGAGGCCGATGAGAAATACAACGGCGTGAAGCCCCGCCGCAACTATGCCGGCCCGTCCTACAAGAATGGCTACAGCGACCACCTGCCCCTCATCGCGCGGTTCGACTACGGAGGCAGCTAATCCACCCCCCCGCGACCTTTCTGCGCGTAATGCACAATTGGCGTGGACCCTACAGGCAGGGATGCAAGAGCCTGGTAGGAAATCGGTCGAGCGTTTCTTTTGGATCCAGCACTGCCACTGCGAGCGGATATTCGTCTTCGCAGTTTGTTTAGGTTGTTCCTTTGGGTGAGGCATTCCGCAGCAAGGCATCGCATGGAGGAAGACAGAGGGTGAGGCTGAATCATAAACAACCCCAGACTGAGGCTTGTTGGCGCCGCAGTCTGGGGTTGGTGGTGAGTGGGGTGTACGCAGTTGTAGGGTTGGAGCAGGAATCCCAACTTGGGGTCCGTCACTGCTTCAGCTTGAAGGAATTCTCGATGCCTTGCAGCTCGGCAAGGAAGAGCTTGTCGGCCTTGAGGCGCTTCTCCACTTGCGAGCAACTGTGGATGACGGTGGAGTGGTCGCGGTTGCCCACGAGCTTGCCTATGCGGGAGGCGGGCATCTTGGTATATTTCTGAGCCAAATACATGCTCACTTGGCGGGCCACAACAAAGTCGCGCTTGCGGCTCTTGCTGTTGATGTTGGCTTGGGTGACGTTGTAGTGGGTGCACACCGTCTCCACAATGTCGTCGACGGTGAGCGGGTTGTCGTCAATCTTCACTGCCCTGCGGATGACGCGCTCCGCCAACCGCATGTCGATGTTGCAGTTGTAGACGATGGAGTAGGCCATGAGCGAATTGATGACTCCCTGCAGGTCGCGCACGCTGCCTTTGGCCGTCTTGGCGATGAAGGCCACCACGTCGTCGGGGATGTGGAGTCCGTCGTGGCGAATCTTGTTGCGTAGGATCTGCGCGCACAGCTCCTCGTTGGGCTTCTCCAGCTCGGCGATGAGGCCGCAGGCGAAGCGTGTGAGCAGACGGTCCTTCATGCCCTGGAGGTCTACGGGAGGACGGTCGGAGGCCAAGATGATGCGCTTGCCGTTGCGGAAGAGGTGGTTGAAGATGTGGAAAAAGGTGTTCTGCGTGCTGACGGCCGTCACCCACTCTTGGATGTCGTCCACTATCAGCATGTCGATGGTCTGGTAGAAGTTGATGAAGTCGTTCACCTTGTTGGCTTGAACGGCATTGGTGTACTGCACCTGGAAGAGGCGCGCGCTGATATACAGCACCCGCTTCTTGGGGTAGAGCCGCTTGCATTCCACGCCGATGGCATTGACAAGGTGGGTCTTGCCGCAGCCCGAGGGTCCATAGATGAACATGGGGTTGAACTGCATGTTGTTGGGATGCTCGGCGATGCTGAGTCCCACACTGCGCGGAAGCTTGTTGCTCGTGCCCTCGATGTAGTTGGAGAATGTTTGGTGAAGATTGAGCTGAGGGTCCAGGTCGCGCTCCACGGCATCAAGGATGGTAGGCGGCTGGTTGAGTCCAGTGGTCTTGCGGCTCTGCTGCTGCACGGCGTCGGCCGGGTCGGCCTCTATGTTCTGGGAGAGGTTGTGCTCCTTGTCGGTCACGACACGGTAGGTGAGGCGCACGCTCACGCCAAAGCAACGGTGGAACACCTTGCTGAGAAGTCCGAGAAAGTTCTCCTCTATATACTCATATACAAAGGGACTCGGAACCTGGATGAGCAAAGTGTTGGTTTGCTCATTGAACGACTCAAACACAATGGGTTTGAACCAGGTGTTGTATTGCTGCTGGGTGACGTTCTGTGCGATGAGCGCAAGCGACTGCTCCCAACTTTCCTTAGGATTTATCTTCATATTTCTGATGCCGAGTTTGATGCGCGGATAGTCTGCTCCTCTATCTCTCGCGCCGCTGATGTGCTTAAAGCAGTGCAAAATTAAGAAAGTTTTTTGATACTGGCAAATCGCGCGAAAAGTATTTTTCAGCCGTCGCGGGCTAAGTGGCTAACAGATAGCTTTTTAGCAGCTTTTGTTAAAAATGCGCCTCCGTAGGGCGCGAAATGTACGTAACTCTTTGGTAATAACCGTTTCCATGGCGTTTAGCCCCATCGCAAGCCAAGGAGAGTGGAACAATAATCTTTGCGCCCCAACTGCCATAAACAAAAAGACTTCCGTCTGCTGACGGAAGCCGTGAAACATTTTGCGTGTAAATTTAGACTGAATCTAAAAGGTATGTCTGCCTTGTCTGCAGCCCGGGAGGCTTTAGGCTGGTTCTATAAATTAGGCTGATAGAATAATCGATAAAGTGGAGTTGTCGTTTCGGTCGTCTTCTGCATCTATCG